>NZ_JBNOYB010000023.1:0-23279 GCF_050312375.1 Schaalia sp. | reverse complement strand
GATCTGGCATCGCCTTCGGGGCCCGGCCCTGTATCGCGCTCGTGGATCCCGGGGCCGGGGGATGCCGGCCCCGGTTCGAGGCGATGCGGTATGCGCGACGGGCGGGTCCCTCCGGGGCTCCGAGGCCCCCGAAACGGGGCGCACAGGTGGATATCCACAGGAGAATCCACACCTGGGGATGAATGACACGAGTGTGATTCCCCGCCTCGCTCATGAGGCGCAAAGGCGGGGGTTTCCTAATATTCCGCGGGAATCAGCCGTAAACCTCGAAGAGCACCCGGTAGGAGAGTGCAATCGCGGCCGCTTCGGCGAGGAACAATCCACACGTTATCCACAGAGCCTTGAGCTCTTGTGAACGCGCCGTCACGCCGGGCTTCGGCCTGGCCTGGCGCACGAGGATCCAGGCGACGCAGACACCCGCCGCCAGCCCTCCGAGGTGCGCCTGCCAGGAGATCCCCGAGGCGATGAAGCCGTACACGAGGTTGATCGCCAGAAGGGCCACGACCGAGCGCGTATCGAGCCCCGCCTCCTTCTGAAGGACGAAGACCGCGCCGAAAAGGCCGAAGACCGCGCCGGAAGCGCCGACCGTCGCGACGTGCAGAGTCATCGGCTGAACGAGCACCCATGCGAGAACCGCGAGGGAGCCGCCGATCGCGGAGAGCAGGTAGACCGACGCGAACCTCCACCGGCCCAGCAGCGGTTCGAGGGCGGAACCCACCCAGAAGAGGGCGAGCATGTTGAAGGCGATGTGGAAGAGGCCCGAATGGAGGAAGGCGGTCGTCAGGAAGCGCCACGGCTGGACGTAGCCGACCGCGGGGGTGAAGGCCAGCGCCTGCTGAACCGCGGGGGACGCGAAGCTCGCCAGGTAGGCGAGCACGCAGGCCCCGATGAAGGCGTAGGTGACCACGGGGGCCCCGGAGGCGGCCCGCGGACGTCGGCCCGCGCAATCGACGCAGATCGAACGCACTTCAGTGCGGATCAGGCAGTCGATGCACATCGGCCGATTGCACCGCTTGCAGTAGTCGACCGACCGCGCCCCCGGATGCCGCGGGCATTCGGGGGCGGCGCTCGCGTCCGAACGCATGCCGTACTCGGGAATCGGCATCAACAGCTCCTCGGGCTTGGACGGCTTCGGGGCGGGGCCTCGCCCCGCCCCGAAGTTCTGACGATGGGGGCTTTCAGTCGACGATCGTCACGGATTCGATGACGACATCCTCGACGGGGCGGTCGTTGCGCCCGGTCGCCGCGGTTGCGATCGCATCGACGACGTCCTTCGAGGCCTGATCGACGACCTTGCCGAAGATCGTGTGGTTGCCCAGGAGCCACGGGGTGGGAGCGACGGTGATGAAGAACTGGGAGCCGTTCGTCCCCTTGCCCATGCGCTTGCCGGCGTTCGCCATGGCGAGGAGGTAGGGCTCGTTGAAGTTGAGCTCGGGGTGGATCTCGTCGTTGAAGGTGTAGCCCGGACCGCCGGTGCCCGTGCCGAGCGGGTCGCCGCCCTGGATCATGAATCCGGAGATCACGCGATGGAAGATCGTGCCGTCGTAGAGCGGGCGGGCGGTCTTCTGCCCGGTCTGCGGATCGAGCCATTCGCGCTCGCCGCGGGCGAGGGTCACGAAGTTGTTGACCGTATTCGGCGCATGGTCGGGGAAGAGTTCGAGAACGATGTCACCCTTATTGGTGTGCAGTGTTGCTTCCATGCCCCCATGCTCGCAGATTCCGAGTCCGGCGGCACGGACTCGGCGGCTTTCAGGTCGCCCGGTGGGCTGCAGATCACACCGCTTCGTTGCACAATAGAAGGAAGCGGCGCTTTCGCGTCGACCTCTTGACACGGATTCGGAGACATCATGGGCAATACGCCGAACTTCGACACGGACAAGCTGCTCGCCGAGGCCGCCCAGCTTCGCGATGCGCTGGCCGTCCAGGCCGGGCGCGTAGCCGTCAAGGCCGCCGACTTGGCCGAACAGGGAGTCGATTGGGCCGCTCCGCGCGCTCAGGCCGCCCTGGCGAACGCCATTGAGAGGGCAACCCCCGTCGTGGAGGATGCCGCCGACCGCGCTCAGGCCGCGGTCGACCGCGCCCGCCCCGCGATCGAGCACGCGCGCGCGGACCTGGTCGAGGATTACCTGCCCCGCCTCAACCGCGCCATCACCGAGGGCGGCGCCGCCCTCGCATCCGAAGGGCCCCTCGTCGACCGCGCCCGCAAGGCGGGCGCAGCCTCTCAGCTCGCCCTCGTCACCCCGACGCGGAAGGTGCGCAAGAAGCGCCGCTTCCTGCGCGCGATCGGGTGGACGGCCCTGGCGGGAACCGTCGCCGGCGTCGGCTACGTCCTGTGGAAGCGCAGCCAGCCGATCGAGGACCCCTGGGCCGAGGAGTACTGGGCCGACCTCGAAGCCGAGTCCCCGGTGCCGGACGCCCCGGCGGAGAAGGTCGAGGGCGTCGAGCAGGCGCGCCTCGAAGACGAGTCCTGAGCGGCCCTCCGCGGACTCACGCGGAATCGTCGAGACTCACGGTGCCCCCGGACTCCGGTCCGGGGGCACCGCTCTCATCAGCGGCTCCGCCTCTCGCGAAGCGCACCCGATGCTCAGACGCTCAGTCGATGCCGAGGATCCGCCTGAGGACGGAGCCGACGCCGTCGTCGTTGTTCGACGGCGCGATGTAAGCGGCCTCCTCGACGACCTCGACATGGGCGTTCGCCATCGCGAAGGACCAGCGCGCCTCCCTGAGCATGGAGATGTCGTTGTGGAAGTCCCCGAAGGCCGCCGTCTGGTCGCGGCTCGCCCCGATCTCGGCCTGGAGGGCGCGCACGGCCCGCCCCTTATCGACCCCCCGGATCTGGAGGTCCGCCCAGTTGCGGCCCGAAACCGCGTACTGGTGGGTGTCGGCGAAGCGCGCGAGGGTCCGCTCCGCCAGGGGGAGCACCTCGTCGAGGCACATGACCGCGAGCTTGACGATGTCGTCATCGAGCTCTCCGGATTCGATGCGCTCGAGGACCACGAGCTGATCCTCGACCTTCTCGGTCCGGTGGTAGTAGGGCAGGACGCCCTCGACGAAGCGATCATCGGCCCGTTCGACGTAGGCCGACTTCTTCCCGCACATGACGAGCCCGCCGTCCAGGCCGTCGGCCACCGCCTCGCGCACGAGCGCGATCGCCCGACGGATCGTGGCGTGATCGACCGGGCTCGAGGACACCTCGCGCCCGTCCTTCATGACGATCGCGCCGTTCTCGCCGATGACCGTCATTCCCGGCCGTCCGGGGAACATGTCGAGCAGCGTCCACACCTGCCGCCCGGACGAGGGGGCGAAGACGACCCCCCGATCATCGAGGGCGTCGAGCAGAGCGTCGAGGGCCGGAGGGAAGTTCTTGCCGTCGTCGAGCAGGGTCCCGTCCATGTCGACCGCAACCAGGCGCAGATCGATGTCTTCGGGAAGCGTCGAGAGGTCCGTGGGCGTGTTCATGAGGCGATTCTCCCCGATTCGCCCGCCCCGCGCGAAGAAGGCCCGCGCAGGGGCGCCGAACCGTCCGGGGGCCGGTGCGACGGGACGTCTCAGGGGACTGAAGGTCGGCCCCGCCCTCGTGCGCGAGATCAAGGACCGGGCTCGACGATCCGGCGGAACCCGCTACGCGGGAGTTCCTGTCGCGCATCCTCCACTGACGCGCGGACACTGATTGGAGAGCGGCGCCCGTCCGGACCGATGGTCCGAGCGGGCGCCGCATCCCCTCGATGAAGAAAGGTGATGACCTCGGCTCAGGAGCGTTCGATGACCCTCTCCTTCAGGAGTCGGGCGCGCAGCGGCCGCGTCGACTCCGAGGCGAGGAGGATCGCGAGAACGGCGCCCAGCAGGAACCCCGTCAGAGTCGCGGCCATTACGATCGTCGCATGCGCGCCGACCCCGACCGGGCTGAGGAAGGACAAGCCGATCCCCATGGCGCCGCCGATGATCAGCAGCGCGGGCAGGAGGATCTCCCTGCGGCGCGCACGGTCCAGGACCGACAAAGGAGCGCCCGCCCGGGCGAGGGAGCGGACCTCCTGCATCGTGTCGAGGAGACGCGAGGCCTGATTGACGGCCGTGGACACCGCGGCGAGCGCGACGCTCATCCCGAGCGTGAGGAGCAGCCCCGTGCGGATGTCCTGGAGGAGGAGGGAGGTCGAGCCATCGCCCGTCTGGACGACGAGGGCGGCGACCGGATAGACGCAGCCGACGATGAATCCGACCAGGGCGACGGAGGAGAAGGAGCGCCAGACGGACTTCGGGTCCTCGGCGAGCCTGCGCCCCGCGATGAGGCTCGCCGGAGTCCTCGCGGTCCTCGCCATCAGGCTGCCGAGCAGACCGACCGACCACGCGCCGAAGGCGTTCACGCCCGCGAAGATGAGGCCGAGGATGATGAGGACGACCGCGAAGGCGAAGCTCTGCGGAAGCGACTTGAGCACGACCCCGCCCACGACGAGCCACGCGAGGACCAGGCCGGCGAAGACGAGGACCGCGATCTTCGAAGCTCCGTTCGCCTGCTGCTTCCGGGCGACGCCGAGCGGGGAGATCGAAGCGCGGCGCACCGCGATCCACGAACTGGCTGCGGCCAGGACGGCCATGAGGAGAATGCCCGCCAGGAGGAGGTGCGCGGGGAGCAGCATCTCGGAGACCCGCATCGCGAGCCCCTGGAAGTGCAAGAAGCCCCAGGCGGGCAGGGTCAGCAGGTAGACGAGGGTGCCGATGAGGGTCCCGACGAGGGCGTGGACGAGGGTGTCGATGACGCAGGCGAGGCGGGCGGCGCTCGGGCTGAGGCCGATGAGCCGCAGGATCGCGAGGTTCTCGGCGCGGCGGGTCATCCCCAAACGCGCGGCCGCGGCGCCCATCGTGAGAATCGGGACGATGAGGAGGACCGCGGCGAAACCCGCGAAGACGATGTACAGCTGCGCAAGATCGGGGTCCGCCCCGACGCCTGCGGCCGCGCGTTCCCGGAACGCCGAGACCCCGCCCGCGACTGCGAGGAGCATCGCGTGGGGGAGCGCGAAGGACAGGATCGTGAGGATCGAGGTCGAGGCGTCTCTGGAGCGCAGCAGCGCTCCCGCGGCGACGCGGCATGCGCTCATCGGACGCCCGCCTCCTGCTGCGGGGCGCCCGCGGCGGGCGCATCCGAATCGAAGTCGATGAGGCCGTCGCGCATCCCGAGGGTGCGGCGGAGCCCGCGCGCGACACCGGGATCGTGAGTGACGAGGACGAGGGTCGCACCGCTTTCGGCGCAGGCCCCCTTCAGAACGCTCATCACCTCCGCACCGGTCTTCTGATCGAGAGCGCCCGTCGGCTCATCGGCGAAGACGATCTCCGGAGAGGTCACGAGCGCTCGGGCGATGGCGACGCGCTGGGCCTGTCCGCCGGAGAGCTGCCCCGGGCGGAAGGCGCCGAGGCCTTCGCAGCCGAGGCGCGCGAGGAGGGTCCGAGCGTGCGCGATCGCCTCGGCGCGACGGCGTCCGAGAAGCATGAGCGGCAGGGCGACGTTCTCCTCGCAGGGGAGTTCGGGGAGGAGCTGACCGTCTTGGAAGACGAAGCCGTAGGAGCGCAGACGGCGATCGGAATTGGCGCGTTCGGACAGGGAGGCGACCTCGACGCCGGAGACCTCGATGCTCCCCGAGGTGGGCCGCAGGATGCTCGCGAGGCAGTGGAGGAGGGTGGACTTGCCCGAACCGGAGGGGCCCATGAGGGCGACCTGGTCGCCGGCCGCGATGTCGAGATCGACTCCCCTGAGGGCGGGGACTGCGACGCCTTCGCGCTGGTAGGTCTTGACGAGTCCGCGCACGGCGATGCTCCCCCGGGGGGCGCCTTCCGGCGCGCCCTGCGACATGGATCGGGTGTGTTCTGCGGTGATGTTCATGCTTCCACTGTCCCTCCTGACGGCGGATCCGCACCATTGGGGACAGCCCCCTGCGCTCCCCCATTCATCCCTGAACGCGCCCGGGGATCACCCGAAGCCCTCGCAGCCCCTCGTGGATGCAGGGGGAGGGCCGCATCCTCAGGATGCGGCCCTCCCTGCGCCTTGCGCGCGAAGTCCGGTTCAGCGGGCTCCGGGGGTGACGATGAGCGCGAAGGAGATCGTCGTCCCGTCGGGGCCGGTGAGATCGACCGTGGTCTCGCCCTCGGCGAGCGGGTGGATGGTCGGCGGGGTCGCGGCGTCGCCCGCGATGAATTCCGCGATCGAGGGATCGGCGATGGACGCAGTCCACTTCTCCGCATCCGCCTTGACCGTGAAGAGCAGGTTGCGCTTGATCGGAAGCATCACCTGGCCGCCGTTGATCGACTCGGGGGTCTTGGTGATGGTGAGCTGCTCGGACTGCGCGGCGTTCGCGGCCGCAACAGCCGATTCGGCGGCCGCGGCGGCCGACTGCTCGGCATCGTTCGCCGTCTTCGAGGAGCATCCGGCGAGGGCGAGGGCGGCGATGGCCGCGACGGACAGGACAGAGGTGAAGGATCGCTTAATCACAGCCCTCATTCTAGACACTGCTTCTGCACGACGGAAAAGTCGGCGCACCGTCCGCCGGACACCCGCCCTCGCTCGCCCGGAATCCCGGAAAACGCGCAACAATGAAGACGGACATGAGGAAAGGACGATCGATGACCACCCCCTCGGATGCACTTCGCGAACGGACGCACGCGCCCATCGAGAACACCACGATCACCGCCCAACTCGGGCACCGGACATTCCGGGCCTTCGAGCCCGGCGGACTCGACGACGAGGAGCTCACCACGCTCTTCGAAGTCGCGCGCCACACCGCTTCATCCTCCTTCCTCCAGCAGACGACGATCATCCGCGTCACGGATCCCGGAGTCCGCGAGCGCCTCCACCGCGCATCCGGGCAGCCCTACGTCGGAGGGGACCGGGGAGAGCTCCTCGTCTTCATCGCCGACCAGTACCGCAACTCGCGGATCCGCGCCGAGGGCGGGGTCGCGGACGCGCCCCTGCACCGGGCGAACCTGCTCATCACGGCCCTGCACGATTCCCTGCTCGCCGCGCAGAACGTCGTCGTCGCCGCCGAGTCGATGGGCCTGGGCACCTGCTACCTCGGGTCGATCCTCGCCGATCCGAGGGCCGTGATCGACGCGCTCGCCCTGCCCCCGCTCACCTTCCCGATCGTCGGCCTCCTCGTGGGCAGGCCCGCGCAGGACCCCCAGTTCAAGCCGCGCCTGCCCCTCGACCTCATCGTCTCCGAGAACTCCTATCCCCGGATCGCCTCCTACTCCGAGGCGCTCGCGGACTACGACGAGGAGGTCCGGGACTACTACGATCTGCGCGACGCGTCGACGCGCGTCGAGTCCTTCACGACGCTCGTCCGGACGAAGATCGGGATCGGCGGCGCCCACGTGTCGCCGATGCTGGAGGTCCTCCACGAACAGGGCTTCGCCCTGGAGTGACCCCGGCCCCGGCCGCCCTCGGCGGAACCCGGCCGAAGGGAGGGGCGAGCGCGCCCCGGGACCGGTGATGCCGACGCCCCGCCCTACGATGGGGGCATGTCCTCGCCGCCCGGCTTCTCCGCATACGTCTTCATCGAACGCCACAGCGCGAACGCCGCCGTGCTCCACCCCTTCCCGGAGCACGAGATCGCTTCGGTGCGCGACGCCCTGGCCGACGCCGGTTTCGAGATCGCGATCCTCGGTTCGGGCGAACCCCTGCGCGGAGAGGGGATCTACTTCGCCGACGAGCCCTTCGACGATGAGCGCCTCGGCGAGCTGGCCGATGCGCTCACCCTTCGCGGCATCGGGGCCTACGCCTACGCCCTGCTCGAAGACTCCCTCGGCCCGGACTCGGGCAAGATCTCGCTCTTCGCCCGGGTCGGCACGGCCTTCCCCAGGGCGGGTCGGCGCATCATCCTCACGCACATGTGGATCGGCGAGGTCGAAGGCCTTCGAAGCGCCTCGACATGGTTCTTCGGATCTCCCGACGACCTCGAGGAGGCCGACATCCTCCTCGCTTCGCGCTTCACCACCGAACCCGTGCGGGACCTCAACGGCATGGCGGCCATCGAGATCCGGCACGAGGAGGTCGCGGACGGGCTCGCAGATCCGATGGAGCTCATGGATCGGATCTTCACCGTCCTCGGCTCCTCAGGATTCGAGGGCCCGGCCTTCGCGACGGACTCGAAGGCGCAGTGAGCGGCGGTACTCGCGCCCCGCAGGCCCGGACCCGCCTCCTCAGCGGATGGCCTCCATGACGCGGACGCCGTCCAGCAGCGGCAGATAGGGCAGAGGATCGATGCCCTCCTCGAGGACGAACTCCGTCAACTGATCGCGCACGACCCGCCTCAGGCGCTCAGGATCCCAGGGCTTGGCGATGTAGTGGTCCAGGCCCGCCTCATTCAGAGCCCGGATCGTGTCGTCCTGGTCCGCCTGGCCGGTGACCAGGACCGTCCGCGTTGAAGTGAAACGCGGGTCCTTCACGAGTTCGACGAGGAAATCGACGCCCGAACGACCGGGAAGCCTGTGGTCGGACAGGACGAGGGCGAGCTCGTCCCCGTCCGCCGCGATCTCCTCGACCGCCGCCCACGCATCATCGGCGTCCTCGGCGATCTCCAGGCGGATCCTTCCCCAGAAGTCCTCGAGGTCCCTTTCAAGGGCCTCCCGGACGTCGGCCTCGTCTTCGAGGGAGAGAATGGTGAGTGTCATGGTGTTTCCTCCGGTCGGTTCGATGATTCCGGGAGTGCGGGAAGCGAGACGGACATGACGGTCCGCCCCGGTTCGGATTCGATCCGCATGGTGCCGTGGTGGTCGGCGACGATCGAGCGGACGATCGACATCCCCATGCCGAGGCCGAAACGGACGCGGCCCGCTTTCGTCGTGAAATGCGGTTCGAAGATCTTCTCGACGATCTCGGGCGGGACCCCCGGCCCGTTGTCCGAGATCTCGACGCGGACGCAAGCGCCCTCCTCACGCACCGCGACCGTGATCGTCGCGGGCGCCCCGCCGCGCGCGGGCGCGCAATCCTCGCCGGCCCTCCGCCGGGCGTCGACGTCCTCGCGCTCATCCTCGAGGGCTTCTGCGGCGTTGACGAGGAGATTCGTCCACACCTGCTGGAGCTTCGAAGCGTGACCGAGGACCCTCGGCGACTCGGTGATGTCCCGGATCACCTCGATGCCGCGCATCCGGTAGGCGGTGAGGCGGAGGACGTCGTCGATCCCCTCGGCGACGTCGACGGGCTGAAGGTCGGCGGCCTCCGGCCTCGCATAGCCCTTGAGCGAGCGCGTGAGGTCCACAACCCGCTCGGCGGCCGCGAGGACGGAGCGCAGGGACGAACCGATCCTCGCCCCCGATTCGACGACTTCAAGATCACCGGCCGAGGCCTCCTTCAAGACCCTCGCCTGGCGCGGGTCGCTAACGCCCGCGAGCACGAGCCTCCTGGCCAGGCGCCGATCACCGTCGACGAGGGGAAGGAACTCCTTCGCCAATTCGCGTTCCTGCGCGGTCGAACGCGGCGGGGCCTCGAGGGAGGCCCGCATGGACAATCGGGCGGCTTCGAGGCCCTTCGACGAGGCGAGCACCCGTTCGACGTCCTCGCCGAGGTGCTCGGCCGAACGCGCGAGCGCGGTCACCGGATTGTTGAGTTCATGGGCGATGCCCGCCGACAGCTCGCCGAGCATCGCGAAGCGCGCTTTTTCCACCAGCTCCGCGCGGGTGCGCCGCAGGTCCTCGAGGGCGATCTCCAGCGCTTCGCGTTGAGCCTCGAGGTCGGCCGCGAGCATCGCATTCTCGAGATGGAGGTCCTCGGCGCGCATGAGCCGACGGGTCAGGGACTGGATCGCCAGCGCGGCGAGGGGCGTCGCGAGTGAGGGCTCTTCGAGCAGCGCGATCTCGAGCTGCTCATGAGTGAGGCGCACGACGCGGGTCGGCGTCGTCGTCACCGCCGTGAAGAATGCGTTCTCCCCCCTCGCCAGGGAGACGAGTCCGATCAGGGGGCCGGAGGTCGCGTGATGGGCGAGGACTTCGCCGCGCATCGAATCCCTGTGGAGCGAGACCCTCCCGTCGAGGACGAGATGAACCGCCCCGACGGGCTGCCCCTGAACGGCCAGGTCCGTGCCCACCGGCACGATGAGGCGCGGTCGGCGCCCCAGCACCTTCTCGACGCCCTCGAGCAGCCGTCGGACCACTTCGCCCTCGGGAAGATCCAATCCCTTGAGCAGAGGGCCGCGGACGGCGATGTCGGGGGCCTCCCCGAGGATCTCGACGATCTGTTCACGGGTCCGCCCATCTGCCAGCATGTGCCGGACCATCGCCGAATAGGCCTGACCGGCGAGGAGGGGGACCCTCCAGGGGACGGTGAGGACCGAGGACAAGCGGCCCGAAGTCGTCGACTTCCACAGGTCCGAATGGGTCGTCTCGTCGGTGACGACGAGCCAGCGCGTGGGCTCGAGGATCGGGAAGGCGTCCATGAGCTCCAGGGCCGCGTCGATGTCGGCGACCTCCGAGGTGATCACCCCGAGGACGACGTGGTCGTCCGGCGCCAATGTGGCGTCGTAGTGACGCAGGTCCTCCGCCCCGTCGATCCGGTCGAGGCAGACATTGGGGAAGGACTCGGCCAGGTCCGCGGCGAGTGAGCGGGCGAAGCCCCTCGAATCATCACCGATGACGAGGACGTGGATCCGACGGCCCGGACGATGCCCGCCCTCGCGCACGTTCGCGCGCTCCCAGGCGGACTCCCCCGCCCTCGGCGGCTCGTCGTACTCGCCCATGTCAGATCACTCCGAGCGGGCCCCAGGTGAGCGGTGCGACGAAGGCGAGCAGGAGGACGCCGACGACGCCGACGACGACGCCGACGACCACCATCTCCCGGGTCGGGGTGGTCCCCGTCGAATAGGCGATGGCGTTCGGCGGGGTCGAGATCGGCAGGCACATGCCGAGCGAGCAGCCGAGCGCGAGGACGATCGCGATCTGGGCGGCGGGCGTCGAGATCGTCATCGCCAGGCCCATGCCCATCGGCACGAGGAGGTTCGCAGAGGCCGAGTGCGAGATGACGTTCGAGGTCACCCATCCGACGAGGGCGAGGGTGAGGATGAGGAGGACCGTCGGGATCGTCTCCCAACGGATCGAGCCGAGGAGCCAGGCGTCCAGTCCCGTCGAGCCGACGCCCGAGCCGAGGGCGATGCCGCCTGCGACGAGCCACAGCACCGGCCAGTCGAGGGCGCGCAGGTCGTCGCCGCCCATCACTTTCGTCACCATGAGGGCGACGACGGGGAGGAAGCCGACGATGTTGGAGGAGATCCCGTGCAGGGATTCGGTCATCCACAGGAGGATCGTGAGGATCGCGACGACGTAGAAGATCTTCGCGTTGCGCGAGGTGTCGAACTTCGCCGAGGTGTCGATCTCGAACTTCGCATCCCTGGGCACGTAGCGCCAGGAGATGAAGAGCCACGACACGGCGAGGACGACGAGCATGAGCGGGACCGCCGCGAGCATCCACTCGAGGAAGGTCACCGAGATCCCGGCGCTCTGGAGGGCGCCGAGGGCGATCGCGTTGGGCGGGGTGCCGACCGGCGTTCCCATGCCGCCGACGTTCGCGGCGACCGGGATCGACAGGGCGATGCCCGTCCTCGCCCCGCCCTCGGGAAGGGCCATGATGACCGGCATCATCACGGCGAACATCGTCGCCGTCGTCGCCGTGTTCGACATGAACATGGACATGAGCGCGGTGATGAGCATGACGCCCATGACGGTGAGGCGGGGCCTGCCGAGGAAGGGCTTGAGGAGGACCGCGGAGAGCGCGCGGTCGACCTTGTACTTCGCGGCGCCGTCGGCCAGCATGAAGCCGCCGAGGAAGAGGATGATCACGGGATTGGCGAGCGCCCCGAAGAAGCTCGTGTAGGCGGGGGCCTCCTCGCCGACCGGCAGGAGCGCCTTGTTGGAGACGAAGAGGACCTCGAGGAAGATCACGAGGGCGGCGGTCGCGGACAGCGGGATCGCCTCGGTCACCCACAGGAGGATCGCCGCGAGGAAGATGCCGAACATCCGCGAGCCCTCGACGCCGAGGCCGGGCAGCTGGACGAAGAGGAAGACGATGATCGCGATGAGGGCGCCGACCTGCCCGAAGAGTTTCACCGGGCTCAGCCCGTCCTTCTCCTTCTTCTGACGGGTCGTCATGTTCGTCGCGGAGCGCGGATTGACCTTGAAGTGGGTCCGGTGGGAGCGTGTCATTGATCGAGACCTCGTTGTCTGAAGCGACCTTGCTCCGCCAAGAGTATGCCGTGAATCACGCGCCCGTCGTGCGAACAGCATCCCCGATCCCGCCCCGAACGCCCTCATCGCAGCCCATCTGGGACCAGTGGCCCAGATCCGCGTATCCGGCGGGGAGGTCGGCCGATGTGCCCGGCGCGCCCGGCCGGTGCACACTAAGGGCATGACTGGCCGACGGACCCCGCTCGCGCCCGTGGAGATCGCGACCGCGGGGATCCTCGCCGGATTGGCCGCGGCCCTCGGACTCGGCTCATCCGCACTGCCCGTCTTCGCGCTCTTCTTCCGCATCGGCGCGGCCATTCCGATCGCGATGGTCGCATCGCGCATGCGCCCGCGGACGGCCTTCGCCACCGCCCTCGTCGCCCTCCTCCTGTCCGGAGCCGTCGGCGGGATCTCGACCGCGTGGACGATCGCCCAGGTCAGCGCGATCGCCTTGGTCGTCGGCGCACTGCGCCGCAAGGGCGCCGCGGCCCTCGCAGTCTCCCTCACGGCCCTCCTCGTGGCGATCGTCGGCGCCCTCGGCGCGCTCGCCCTCCTCACCCTCCTCGAATCCGCCCGCGAACTCGCCCTCGAATCCGCGCGCACCTCGATGAACGGCTATCTCGAACTCGTCGGGAGGCTCCCGGGCCTGGACGGATCCGCGCAGTTCGCCAAGAGCCGGGTCGACGCCTTCATCGCCCACTGGTGGATCTGGGCGCCCGCGCTGAGCGGACTCCGCCTGGCGCTCCTCCTCCTCGCGGCGCACTGGCTGCTCTCGCGCGTCCTCGAGCGCCTCGACCTCGCCGACGGATCCGATCCGCTCGAAGAGGCCATGAAGGCGCCGGGGCTCCCGGGCCCGCTCCCCCTCCGCCTCAGAGGGGTCGGCTACGCGTATCCGGGCTCCGACGCCCCCGCCCTGTCGGACATCGATCTCGACATCGATTCGGGTTTCACGGTCATCGTGGGGCCCAATGGCTCCGGGAAGTCGACCCTCGCCCTCATCCTCGCGGGAGCCTCGCCGACCCGGGGGCGCGTGATCCGGCCGGGCGGCGCAGGACTGGGCCGGGCCGGGGGCACCGCGATCCTCGCCCAACGCGCCGAAACGCAATTCCTCGGGGACACCGTCGCCGAGGACGTCGTCTGGGGGATGAACGAGGAGGAGCGCGCCGACGTCGACCTCGACGCCCTGCTCGACCTCGTGGGCCTGCGCGGCCAGGCGCAGGTCGCGCCGCGCCACCTCTCGGGCGGAATGCTCCAGCGCCTCGCCCTCGCCGGCGCCCTCGCACGCCGCCCCGCCCTGCTCATCTCCGACGAGTCCACGGCGATGATCGACCCGAGGGGCCGAGCCGAACTCCTCGAGATCCTGAGCGCCCTGCCCGCCTCCGGGACCGCCGTCGTCCACATCACCCACGATCCCGCCGAAGCGGCGACCGCGAGCCGCATCATCAGGCTCGAGGGCGGGCGGCTCCTCCACGAGGGGACGAGGAGCGGCGCACCGCGCTCGACCGGGAGCGCCGCCGCGGTCGCGGCCGCGGCTGCGCAAGAGGCCGATCACGGGCGCGACAAGGGCCGGCCCCCGACCGGAACGGGCGGAACGGGCACACCAGCCGCCCCTTCGCCCGCATCGGCGGCCGTGGCCCCGCCCGCACTGACCGGCGTGATCGAGCACCTGTGGGCCGACCGCGTCACCCACTCCTACAACCCGGGCACCCCCTGGGAGCGCCTCGTCCTGTCCGATGCGAGCTGCATCGTCTCCCCCGGATCAGCCCTGCTCATCACCGGGGAGAACGGCTCCGGGAAGTCCACCCTCGCGCGCATCCTCGTCGGCCTGCAATCGCCGACTTCGGGCCGCTGCACCCTCGGGGGCGTTCCCGTCACGAGGCGCATCGGCGAGGTCGGGCTCTCCAGGCAATTCGCCCGCCTCCAACTCCAGCGCCCCACGGTCGGCCTCGACATCCTCTCCGCCGCCGGCTACGGCCCCTCCGTCGGCAGCGGACGAGGGCGCAAGGGCCGCGCCCCCGACTCCGCGAGGGCGCGGGAGCTCATCGCCTCGGCCCTCGCCGAGGTCGGCCTGCCCGAGGAGCTCTCCCGTCGCAATGTCGACGCCCTCTCGGGCGGCCAGATGCGGCGCGTCGCCCTCGCCGGCCTCCTCGCCTCCGACCCGGTCGCCCTCGTCCTCGACGAGCCCTTCGCCGGACTCGACGCGGAATCGCGCGCGATCCTCATCGACATCCTGGAACGGCGCAGGCGGTCCGGGCTCGGCCTCGTCATCATCTCCCACGACGACTCGGGCCTGGTCGGCCTGTGCGATGAGCGCCTCACCCTGGCCCGGGGAGTCCTCGCATGAACGCGCAGGCGCCTCAGGCCGGGCCCCGCAGGAGGAGACGGGCGGGCTTCTTCCTCCCGCGCGCCCTCCCGGGCCCCGCGCCCCTGAAGAAGGTCCGGGCCGAAGTCCTCATCCTCACCTGGACGGCCCTCACGACCCTGTTGCTCGTATGGCCGACATGGCCGTCGATCGGGATCGTCGCCGCCCTTCTGACGCTCGGAACGCTCCTCGTCAGGGCGCCCGCGAGCGCGATCCCGATCCCTCCCTCCTGGTTCTGGAGCGGACTGATCGGCGGCCTCATCGGCGCGGCTCTGGGCGGCGGCCTCTGGTACTTCATCCGGCTTGCGGCACTGGGCCTCGTCATCGTCTGGGGGACCTCACTGCTGCTGTGGAGCTCACCCACGACGAGGATCGCGCACGGGCTGCGCACCCTCATCCGCCCCCTCGGGCGCATCGGGGCGCCGGTCGACGAGTGGTCGCGAGTCATGAACCTCGCCCTGCGGGCGCTGCCCGTCGTCTCCGACCAGGCCCAGGCGGTCATCGAAACGGCGAAGCTGCGCATGGGGCCCGAGTGGACCCGGGCGACCCCCGGGACGCTCCTGCGCCTCGGCGTCGACATCACGACCGCGTGCCTCTCCGCGGCGTCGCGATCCGCGCGGGACACGGGACGCGCCATGTCGATGCGCGGCGGCCTCGAGCCCCTTGACGATCGTCGGAAGCGTTTCGCCCCGGCCGACCTCGGTGCCGCTCTCGCGGGGATCTGCGCGATCGTCGGCATCGTCGCCGTGCGCGTCTTCTGGTGAATCGTCGCCGCGCACATCTTCTGGTGGGGGATGGTTCCCGCGTTCCGGGCGCAGGCGAGCCGAGCACCCCGACTGGTGGGCCGACGCGGCGTTCCGGGCCTTGGAGCCCCTGTGATCTTCAGCCTGAAAACGGATCCGGGCCTCGCGCCATTTGACGGCTCCGCCCTCGAGTCCGTAGCCTTCTCAATGTCTTTCGACACGCGCGAGTGGCGGAATAGGCAGACGCGCACGGTTCAGGTCCGTGTCCCAGTGATGGGGTAGGGGTTCAACTCCCCTCTCGCGCACGCATGAGGAAGGGGTCGCCCGGGGCGGCCCCCTCCGCTTTTCAGCTCCTCTTCCTTTTCCTTCATCCTTCGTCGCGCCCCCGAGTCCGCCCGGGGCTTCGATCCTCCGTCCGCCTTCATCCCCGGTTCCTGATCCGGCTTCGGGCTCGGCCGCCGAGGGCCCGGATGCCGCTCCCGCTCGAGGACGATCAGGGGACGAGACCTCTCTCACGCCCGCGGATCCGATTCCATGCTGTAGCGTTAAGTCCGTAGGAACGCGGTTTCAATGCAGTATCTCGCAGTGCGGTGGTGCAGGAGCTTCGGTCACTATGCCGGGCTCCGTTCGGATCCGGCCCACCGCCCATGACGGGCATGCAGATTGGAAACACCCATGACCACTGGTGTCGTGAAATGGTTCAACGACGAAAAGGGCTACGGCTTCATCACCCCCGATGACGGTTCCGCCGATGTCTTCGCCCACTTCTCCAACATCGTTCAGGATGGCGGCCGCCGCACCCTGTTCGAAGAGGAGAAGGTGGAGTTCGAGATCACCCAGGGCCCGAAGGGCCTTCAGGCCGAGAACATTCAGCGCCTCGGCTGATCCTCGCCCCTGAACGAAGCGTGTCCCCCTGGCCTTCGGCCAGGGGGACACGCGCATTCAGCCCGGTGGGGCCTTGGGGGCTGCGACAGGGCTCACCGCCCGTCAACAACTCGGACAATCCCCGCGCGCACGTGACTACAACTCGGGCACTCTGAGCAGCATCAGAGCAGGCAAATCCCACTGACCTGCGCGAATGGCTGCGCTCGCAACATGCGATGTTCGAGTTGTCGCCACACACCCCCGGACTCCTGTCCGACTTGTCGCCACGATCCTGAACGGAGCGCTCAGCTCCGCCGCCGCCTCAGACCCGCATCGCGCCTGCGAACCCCGTGTGATCTCATGCTCATCACTGGATTCCGCCCATGAACCCTTGCTACATTCGTAGGTGCTGAAACAGGTGGGCAGCCGATCGGAAACGATTCCAGTCCACCCGGGGAAGCGAACTGACACGCTGCTGTGCGGGGCACGGTCAGTGCTTCGCGAGCACTGACCGAAAGAAGAACCCCATGGATCACATCGTCAAGTCCGAAGTCACCCCCGCCGCCTGGCAGAAGACCGCGGACCTCACCGGCCTCGTCCTCGCCGTCGTCCTCCTCGCCGTTCTCGGCGTGACCGCGGCCATCAACGCCTCTTCGACCGTTTCCGCCGTCATCGCCGCCCTCGTCGGTCTGACCGCCGCCCTCTTCGCGCCCGCCGCCTACGCGATCTCTCAGTCCGGCAAGAACTGACACGCTCATTCCGGGGCGCGCAAGGATGCGCGCCCCCGCACGACTCGCGCGACGCACGGCGTCGCGCTTTTTCATTCCCCCTCCCACCCTCGTCCGAAGGCAGAGCGATGACACGACAGCCCGCACCGAATAGCGGCCGCAACGAACCCCGCGCACTCGCCCTCGGTCTGAGCGTGTACGTGATCTGGGGATTCTTCCCCCTCTACTTCCACCTCCTCTCACCCGCGGGGGCCGTCGAGGTCATCGTCCACCGGGCCGTATGGGGTCTCGCCTGGTGCGCCCTCGCCCTCGCGATCCTCGGGCGCTTCAAGATGCTCAAGGCCGCCGCCGCGGAGCCGAAGGTCCTGGCCCGCCTCGCCCTCGCGGGCGTCCTCATCGTCGTCAACTGGTCGACCTACGTCTTCGCGATCCAGACCGGTCACACGGTCGACGCCGCGATCGGCTACTTCATCAATCCGCTCGTCACCGTCGCACTGGGACTCATCGTCCTCAGGGAGCGCATCTCCCGCCTTCAAGGCGCGGCCCTCGCCCTCGGCGCCCTCGCGGTCCTCATCCTCCTGCTCGCCCAGGGCGAGCTCCCCTGGATCTCCCTCGCACTCGCCTTCTCCTTCGCCCTCTATTCACTGGTGAAGAAGGACCTCGCCGCGAAAGTCGACCCGTTGGCGGGAATGGCCGTCGAAACCGCGACGGTCGCGCCAATCCTCCTCGCCTACTACGGCTACCTCGCCGCGAAGAGCCGCACCTCCTTCCAGGCCCTTCTCACGCAGGGCGCCGAGGCGCCAATCAGCCCTGCGGCCCACCTCGCGCTCCTCATCGGGGCCGGGCTCATCACAGTCATCCCCCTCATCATGTTCGCAGCCGCCGCGAAGGGACTGACCCTCGGAACGCTCGGATTCATCCAGTACGTCTCGCCGGGCCTCCAGATGCTCATCGGCGTCGCCATCTTCCACGAGGAGATGCAGACGGCCCGCTGGATCGCGAGCGCGGTCGTCTGGGCGGCGCTCGCGATCCTGACCTTCGACGTCCTGCTCGCATCCCGCAGACGGCGCCGACTCCTGCGTGCCGCCGGGGCCACGAGCGCGCGGGCGCAAGGGGACGAGGGCGCAAGCGCGGACCCGGTCGGAGCCGACGACCCTTCGGTCCCGCGAGACGATGAGCCCGGAACGGCCAAGGGCGGAACGGCCGAGGGCGGGAGCGCGGACCGGGAGGGCTGAAGGGACAGGCCCCGCGGATCCTCAGTCCTGCGGCTCCTCGCGCCCCGTGTAGTTGACGAAGCGGGCCATGTGCCCCTGGAAGAGGGCGCGGATCGTGTCCGTCGAACCGTTCCTGTGCTTGGCGACGATGATGTCGGCCTCGCCGGGACGATCCTCCTTGTCGTAGTACTCGGGACGGTGGAGGAGCATGATGATGTCCGCGTCCTGCTCGAGCGAACCCGACTCGCGCAGGTCCGACATCATCGGCTTGCGGTCGTTGCGCGATTCGGAATTGCGGTTGAGCTGCGCGACGGCGACGACGGGCACGTCGATGTCCTTGGCGAGGAGCTTGAGATTCCTCGACATCGCCGAGACCTCCTGCTGGCGGGACTCGACCTGGCGGCCGCTCGTCATGAGCTGGAGGTAGTCGATGACGATGAGCCCGAGGTTGTGCTGCTGCTTGAGCTGGCGGCACTTGGCCCGGATCTCGGTGATCGTCATGTTCGCCGAGTCGTCGACGTAGAGCGGCGCATTCGCGATCTTGGCGACCGTGTTCGACACGCGCCTCCAGTCCTGGTCCGTCATCGAGCCCGACTGCATCTTCGACAGGAAGACGCCGGATTCGGCGGAGAGCATGCGCATCGCGATCTCCTGCTGGCTCATCTCCAGGGAGAAGATGAGCGAGGTGATGCCGTGCTTGATCGATGCGGATCGGCAGAAATCGAGGGCGAGGGTCGATTTGCCCATGGCGGGGCGCGCGGCGACGATGATCATCTGGCCGCCGTGCAGGCCCTGGGTGAGGGCGTCGAGGTCGGTGAATCCCGTGGGAACGCCCTGGAGCTTGCCCTTCGAGTCCTGGATGTCCTCGAGGTGCTCGAGCAGGCTGTGCGCCATGGATTCCATGGAGACGTAGTCCTTCGAGGAGCGCTCCGAGGAGACGGCGTAGATCTCGGACTGGGCCTGCTCGACGATCTCCTCGACCTCGCCGCCCGCGTCGGCGTAGCCGAGCTGGACGATGCGCGTGCCCGCGGTGACGAGGCGGCGCATGATGGCCCTCTCGCGGACGATGCGGGCGTAGTATCCGGCGTTCGCGGCGGTCGGCACCGAGGCGATGAGGGTGTGGAGGTAGGCGGCGCCGCCGACCTTCGTCAGGGTGCCGGCGCGCTGGAGGTGGCCCGCGACGGTGATCGCGTCGGCGGGTTCGTTCTGCCCGAAGAGGTCGACGATCGCATCGAAGATGATCTCGTGGTTGGGCAGGTAGAAGTCAGCTCCGCGGATCTCCTCGGTGACGGTGACGATCGCGTCGGTCGTCAGCATCATCGAGCCGAGGACGGACATCTCCGCATCGATGTCCTGCGGCGGTGTGCGGTCGAATTCCTCAGACACCTCTCCACGTCCTTCCCTGTTGATCCGCGCCCCGTACAGCTTCTGACGAGGGCGTTCGCGGGCGCGTCGGCTCCAGGGCCCTCGTTCAGGGGCAGTGCCGGGACGAGGGCGCACGGGGGTCGCGCACACGCGAGAGTACAGCCTCGAGGACCGCCCCCCGCACTCTGAACCTCTGGTCGAATGGGGATAACCTGGGGACGGGGTGTGGAAAACACGGCGCGTCCTCCACAGGCCTTGTGGGTAACCCTCATCGACCCTCCCGGGGACGCGGACGACGGGCCTCGGGTTTCCCGCACGATTCCGACACTTGTAATCACAGAATTGTCCACAGCTGTGCACACAGAATGTGGAAGGAAATCGGAGACGAAATTCGTGGATGAACCTCGCGCAGAAGCGACTGACCTTCAACCCGGACTTGAAGGTCGGGCCGGGGCGTCACGCCATCTGCTCCGCCGCATCCTCTCCCTCGCGATCCCCGCCCTGGGCGCACTGATCGCCGAACCCCTGTTCACGCTCATCGACTCCGCAATGGTCGGC
This sequence comes from Schaalia sp., assembly GCF_050312375.1. Taxonomy (NCBI): domain Bacteria; kingdom Bacillati; phylum Actinomycetota; class Actinomycetes; order Actinomycetales; family Actinomycetaceae; genus Schaalia; species Schaalia sp. Next base: position 3,250 of record NZ_JBNOYB010000023.1, on the reverse strand, counting down.
CACCTGGGAACTCCCCAGCTCGCCGCCCTCTCCCTGGCATCCCAGATCCTCCAGACCCTCGTCGTCCTCTTCATCTTCCTCGCCTACTCCACGACCTCCCTCACCGCCCGCGCGCTCGGGGCCTCCGACAAGAAGAAGGCCCTCCAGGTCGGCGTCGACGCGTCCTGGCTCGCCCTCGGACTCGGACTCGGCGGCGCGGTGCTGCTCGCCTGGGCCGCCCCCGCCCTCGTGGACCGCATGACGCCCGACCCCCGGGTCGCGGCCCACGCGATCGCCTACCTGCGGGCCAGCGCACCCGGCATCGTCGGCATGCTGATCGGCTTCTCCACAGTCGGCACTCTGCGCGGGCTCCAAGACACGAAGACCCCGCTCCTCGTGACGAGCCTGGGCGCCGTCCTCAATGTCGGCCTCAACGCCGCCCTCATGTACGGGATCGGCATGGGGGTCGCGGGTTCGGGCCTGGGGACCTCGATCGTTCAGCTCGCCATGGCGGGCGTCTACCTCGCGATCCTGCGCACCCAGGCCCGCAAGGCCGGCGTCGCCCTCGCCCCGAGCGGAGCCGGGATCCTCGGCGCCACGAAGGAGGGCGCGCCCCTCGTGCTGCGCGGCCTCGCGCTGAGGACCGCGGGACTGGCGACGATCTGGCCGGTCTCACGCATCGGCTCCGAGGCGCTCGCGTCCTACCAGGTCGTCTTGGCCACGTGGACCCTGTCCTCCTTCATCCTCGACGCCCTGGCGATCGCCGCTCAATCGCTCGTCGGGCTCGCGATCGGACGGGGCGATAGGAGCGCCCTGAAGGAGCTTCTGCGGATCCTGACCCGATGCGGGATCGGCGCAGGCCTCCTCCTGGGGGTCCTCATCGCCGCGACCTCCCCCTGGACGCCCCTTCTTTTCGGCTCCGATCCGGCGGTCCGCCCGATCGCCACCATCGGGCTGCTGGTGTCCTGCGCTTCGATGCCCATCAGCGCGGTGGTCTTCATGCTCGACGGCGTCCTGCTCGGCGCGGGGGACAACATCTTCTTCGCGAAGGTCGCGCTCGTGCAGCTCGCGATCCTCATGCCGGCCCTCGCCGCGGTGGAATTCGCCCGCGAGGGCGGCGCCGGGCCCGCTTTCATCGTCGGCGGAGCGTGGGCCGCGTACGGACTCGTCTACATGGGCGCGCGCTTCGCCTTCAACATGCACCGCACCTGGCGTTCGCCGAAAGGGCCCCTGGGGATCTCCGCCTGAGCACGCCGCCCCGCCTCGAGGACGAGGGCCGGGGCCCGACGCCGCCGAGGAGACGTGGCCGAGAACTCGTCGCGGGGACTGGTCCGCACTGCCCGATCCGACTAGACTTGCTCCTCGGACTGCCCTCGCACCCGCGAGGCGGTCCTGAGCGGGGGCCGACGGCCTCCGCGAACGCATGACCCTCCTGTCACGGACCGTCCGTGACCGCGAAGACCATAGGAGGTGGGTACGCAACGTGCGTAACTACGAACTGATGGTGATCCTCGATCCTTCGATCGACGAGCGCACCGTCGCCCCCATGATGGAGAAGTACCTCGAGCCCGTCGCCGCCAACGGCGGTTCGGTCGAGAAGGTCGACATCTGGGGCAAGCGTCGTCTCGCTTACGACATCCTCAAGCGCTCCGAGGGAATCTACGTCGTCGTCAACATGACGACGACTCCCGATGTCGCGCTCGAGCTCAACCGCCGCATGGGCCTCGACGAGGCCATCCTGCGCACCAAGCTCCTGCGCCCCGACGCCCACTGAGCCCAGGTTCACCCTTTCCCTCATCCCACCGCCCAAGAGGAGACGCAATGGCACGAGAGACCCAGATCACGATCGTCGGCAATCTCACCGCCGACCCGGAACTCCGGTTCACGCCGAACGGTTCCGCGGTCGTCGACTTCACCGTCGCGTCAACGCCCAGCACCTTCAACCGGCAGACCAACCAGTGGGAGGACGGCAACGCCCTGTTCATGCGCTGCTCCGCGTGGAACGAATTCGCTGAGAACATCTCCGAATCGCTCCGCAAGGGCATGCGCGTCATCGTCCAGGGCAGCCTCGTGCAGCGGTCCTACGAGGACCGGAACGGCCAGCAGCGCACCGTCGTCGAACTCCGCGTCGACGAGGTCGGCCCCAGCCTCCGCTGGGCCCGCGCCCAGGTGTCGCGCACCGAGCGCTCCGGTTCCGGCCAGGGCCGCGGCGGATATCAGGGAGGGAACCGTGGGGGCGCCCCGCAGGGCGGCTCCTACGGCGCATCGAACCAGGCCAGCTACGGCGCCCCCGCAGGCGGCACCGCCGACGACCCGTGGCGCCCGTCCGCTCAGGGCGACGCCCCCTTCGGCGAGCCGCCGTTCTGATCGACGCGGACGCGAGTCCGCATCGACCACGCAGACATCACATGCAGGGGCGGGACCGATTCCCGCCCGGATCCAAGGAGACCACCATGGCGAAGCCTCAACTTCGCAACAAGCCCATCAAGAAGAAGGCCAACCCGCTCAAGTCGGCCAAGATCGAGTCGATCGACTACAAGGACACCGCGCTCCTGCGCAAGTTCATCTCCGACCGCGGGAAGATCCGCGCGCGCCGCGTCACCGGCGTCTCCGTCCAGGAGCAGCGCCGCATCGCCCGCGCCGTGAAGAACGCCCGCGAGATGGCGCTCCTGCCCTACTCGTCGACCGGCCGCTGATCGGGGAAGGATACAGATATGGCTACCACCAAGCTCATCCTCACCCGCGACGTCGCCACTCTCGGCAACGCCGGCGAGGTCGTCGAGGTCAAGTCGGGCTACGCCCGCAACTACCTCGTCCCCCGCGGTCTTGCGACCAAGTGGACGAAGGGCGCGCAGAAGCAGATCGATCAGATCGCCGCCGCCCGTCGCCGCCACGAGATCGCCACCGTCGATGAGGCCCGCGAGCTCCGCGACGCCCTCCAGGCCGCCGCTCCCGTCACCGTGTCCGGCAAGGCCGGCAAGGCCGGTCGCCTCTTCGGCGCCGTGTCCGGCGCGCAGATCGCCGACGCGGTCAAGGCCCAGCTCGACAAGGTGATCGATCGCCGCCGCGTGATCATCGCCGATCCGATCAAGGCCGTCGGCGACTACACCGTCGTCGTCAACCTGCACCCGGAGGTCGCCGCGAACCTCAAGGTCCGCGTCGTCGCCGAGTGACGCTCATCCCGTCGGCATGATCCTCTGACGCGAAGAGGTCGCTCCGAGGGGCTGATCGAGACGCTGAGGGCCCGATCCGAAAGGATCGGGCCCTAGTT
>NZ_JBNOYB010000022.1:0-18454 GCF_050312375.1 Schaalia sp. | reverse complement strand
GTTGTCACCCGCCTCCTAAGGAATCAGGTCGGATTCGAGGGGGCGATCAGGCGCCCTTCTCAGCCTTCCATTCGGTCTTGAAGAGCTCGACGACCTTGTCCCAGTCCATCTGGCCGGCGGCGTACTGGGAGAGGGCTGCGCCGAAGTCGTCCTTGAAGGTCTGGCTCGGGAAGGTCGTGAAGACCCACGGAACCGTTTCCTTCTCGGAGTCGGACATGTAGCGGATGACCTCCTTGGCGAGCGGATCGGTCGGCTGCTCGGCCTCGGTGAAGGTGTTGAACGGCGGGATGAAGCCGAGGTCCTCGACCATGAACTTCTTGCCCTTCTCGGAGGAGATGAGCCAGTTGACGAAGTCGATGGAGGCCTTCTGGTCGGCTTCGGAGGCCTGGGAGTTGATCGAGAAGAAGTTCTCGGTGCCGATGTTGAGGCCCTGCTTGTCCTCGCCCTCGCGACCGGTGTAGATCGGGAGCATCTTGACGTCCTCGGCCGCGACGGTGTTGCCGGCGACCTCGGCGATCTGGCCGTAGGCCCAGTTGCCGTTCTGAACCATCGCCGCCTTGCCGAGGGCGAACTCGGCCATGGAGTCGGTGACGGCCTTCGAGGAGGCGAGCTTCGGATCGATCGTCGAATCGGTCAGGTAGAGGTCGAAGATGTTCTTGAACTCTTCGTTGTGGGAGAAGGTGAGGTCGGTCATGTCGTCGACCTTGTTGTCCTGGTACTCGAAGTAGACCGGGAGGTCGGCGAGGTGGGTCTGCCAGCGCCAGTCCTCGCCCGGCTTGAGCGAGGTCGAGGCGAAGACGCCGTCGATTCCGAGCTGGTCCTTCTTCGCCTGCATGTCGTCGGCGACGGCCTTGAGGGTCTCGAAGTTGGTGACCTCGTCCATGGACTTGGCCTTGGCGCCGTCGAGGGCGAAGTAGGCGTCCATGATCTTCTGGTTGTAGATGATGCCGTAGCCCTCGACGACGTAGGGGACGCCGTAGACCTTGCCGTCCGCGGTGACGGCCATCGAGGGATCGAGGAGCGCCTTGGCGAAATCGGTGTCCGTCAGGTCGGCGGTGTAGTCCTTCCAGTTCTTCAGGCCGATGGGGCCGTTGATCTGGAAGAGGGTGGGGGCGTCGGACTTGGCGATCTCCGACTTGAGGGTCTGCTCGTAGGTGCCGGAGGCGGCGGTGACGACCTTGACCTCGACGCCGGTCTCAGCGGTGTAGGCCTTGGCCACCTCCTGCCAGATGGCGTCCTGCTCGGGCTTGAAGGAGAGGTAGTAGACGGAGCCCTTGTCGTCGGCGGCCTTGTCCGAGCCCGACGAGCATGCCGCGAGCGAGGTGAGCGCGGCGGCTGCGGCGACGGAAGCCGCCGCGACCTTCATGAACTTCGACATCGCTGATGTCCTCCTTTGGACAGTGTGTGTGCTCTTGCGACTTCGCTCGAGCGGGGGGTGCGATTGCGGAGCGCTGCGGTCCGGAAGTGGACCGGTAACGTTTCCGTTACTGAGGACTATAGGAGGCCGGAGCGCGGCCGCGCAAGGGGTTGAGGGTGAACATGATCACAATTCGATTACGAAGAATCCTTGAATTTCCGCGATTTCTGCTCGCCGCCTCCTGCCGTTCGGAGGATGCTCGATGTGACGTTCCGGTAACGTTTCCGGTCTGACCTGGAGCAACGCCCCTGTGAAAACGCCCTCGCGCGCGCACGCGCATTCGCCCCGCGGGCCCGCCACGCCATACGCTAGGGAACGTGACTCCAGAAGAACTCGCACTCGTCATCCGCACCGCGATCCTCACCGCCATCGAGGAGGGGCGCCTCGCCCTCGAAACCGGCGCGGTCCCCGAAACCGTCAAGGTCGAACGCCCCCGCAACCGCGAACACGGCGACTGGGCGACCAACGTCGCCATGCAGCTCGCGAAGAAGGCGGGCACGGCCCCCCGCGCCCTCGCCGAGATCCTCGCCGATTCCCTCGCGAAGGTCGAGGGGATCGACGCGGTCGAGATCGCCGGCCCCGGCTTCATCAACATCCGCCTCGGCGCGGCCTCCGCGGGCGAACTCGCCCGGACGATCGTCGAGGGCGGATCCGTCTACGGAACGAACGAGAGCCTCGCGGGCACCACGATCAACCTCGAATACGTCTCCGCGAACCCGACCGGACCGGTCCACCTCGGCGGCGCCCGCTGGGCCGCCGTCGGCGACTCCCTCGCGCGCCTCATGAGCGCCTCGGGCGCCGCCGTCGTCCGCGAGTACTACTTCAACGACCACGGCTCCCAGATCGACCGCTTCGCGAACTCCCTCTACGCCCGGGCCATGGGCCGCGAGGCCCCCGAGGACGGCTACGGCGGGCAGTACATCGCCGACATCGCCGACCAGGTCCGAGCCGATGCCGCGGCCGCCGGCGAGCCGGACCCGGTCACCCTGCCCGAGGCCGAAGCCGTCGAAGCCTTCCGCGCCCGCGGCGTCGAGCTCATGTTCGGCGAGATCAAGGAGCGCCTGCGCGACTTCCGCTCCGAATTCGACGTCTTCTTCCACGAGGACTCCCTGCACAACTCCGGAGCCGTCGCGCGCGCCATCGAGACCCTGCGCGAACGCGGCGAGGTCTTCGACCGCGACGGCGCGGTGTGGCTGCGCACGACGAGCTACGGGGACGACAAGGACCGCGTGCTCATCAAATCCGACGGCCAGGCCGCCTACTTCGCCGGGGACGTCGCCTACTACCTCGACAAGCGCCAGCGCGGGGCTGACGCGGCGATCTACCTGCTCGGCGCCGATCACCACGGCTACATCGGCCGCATGATGGCGATGTGCGAAGCCTTCGGCGACGAGCCCGGCGTCAACATGCAGATCCTCATCGGGCAGATGGTCAACCTCGTCAAGGACGGCAAGCCCGTCCGCATGTCCAAGCGCGCCGGCACCATCGTCACCCTCGACGACCTCGTCGACGCCGTCGGGGTCGACGCGGCCCGCTACGCCCTCGTGCGCGTCTCCATGGACTCCAACCTCGACATCGACCTCGATCTGCTCGCGTCCCACACGAACGAGAACCCGGTCTACTACGTCCAATACGCCCACGCGCGCACCCGCAACGTCGCCAGGAACGCGGCCGAGCACGGAGTCTGCCGCGACGCGGGCTTCGACCCCGCCGCCCTCGACGCCCCCGCGGACGCCGAACTCCTCGGCGTCCTCGCCCAGTTCCCCGCACAGGTCGCCCAGGCCGCCGAACTGCGCGAACCCCACCGGGTCGCCCGCTACCTCGAGTCCCTCGCCGCGGCCTACCACACCTGGTACGGCCAGTGCCGCGTCACCCCGCGCGGAGACGACCCGGTCGACACCGGGCACGTCGCCCGCCTCTGGCTCAACGACGCCGTCACGCAGGTCCTCGCGACCGGCCTCGGACTGCTCGGCGTCGCCGCCCCCGAAAGGATGTGACGGCGATGAGCGGCGCCCCCGAGTCGATGGACCACCGTCCCCTCGGCGACCTCCTCTGCCCGGAACCGGATGAGCGTCCGGACCTGTGGCCGTGGAGCGCGCGCAGGCGCGAGGACGGCGCCCTCGAGATCGGGGGCGCCGCCCTGACGGATCTCGCACGGGACTTCGCAACCCCCGCCTTCATCCTCGACCGTGCCGACCTGCGCGGGAGGGCGGGCGTGTGGGCGACCGCGATGGCCGAGGAGTTCTGGGACGGATACGGCATGGCCGGGGCGGACGCCTTCTACGCGGGCAAGGCCTTCCTCAGCTCCGACGTCGTGCGCACCGTGACCGGCGAGGGGATGGGGGTCGACACCGCCTCCCTCGGCGAGCTCACGATGGCCCTGCGCGCGGGCGCCGAACCCTCACGAATCGGCCTGCACGGCAACAACAAGCTCGACTCCGAGATCGAACTCGCCCTGACCGCGGGCGACGGCGCGGGAATCGGGCGGATCTTCATCGACTCCCTCGCCGAAGTCGCCCAGATCGAGCGCATCGCCTCCGCCCTCGGCACGACCGCCCGCGTGATGGTCCGCGTCAAGACCGGCGTCCACGCGGGAGGCAACGAGTACGTCTCGACCGGCCACGAGGACCAGAAATTCGGCGTCGGCGCCTTCGACGGCCAACTCGACGAGGTGATCGCGGCCGTCGAAGCATCCCCCCACCTCGAGCTGCGCGGCCTGCACTCCCACATCGGCTCACAGATCCAGGGGACCGCCGCCTTCGAGGAGGCCGCGGGCATCATCTGCGGACTCGCCGCCAGGATCAGCACCGGCATCGGCCGACCCCTGCCCGAGATCGACCTCGGCGGGGGAGTCGGCGTCGCCTACACCGGTGACGACCCCGTCCCGACCTCCCCGGTCGAGGCGGCCCGCGCGATCGCCGCTGCGGTGAGGGGCGCCTGCGAGGAGCTGGGCATGCCGATCCCCCGGGTCTCGGTGGAGCCGGGACGCTCGACGATCGCCCCCGCCATGGTCTCCCTCTACAGGGTCGGGGCCGTCAAGGACGCCACCCTCGGCGAGGACGCGGCCGAGGCCCTTCACGGACGCCGTCGCTACATCGCCGTCGACGGCGGCATGTCGGACAACATCCGGCCCGCCCTCTACGGCGCCCGCTACACGGCGACCCTCGCGAATCGCGTCTCCGACGCCCCGCCCGTCCGCTCGCGGATCGTGGGCAAGCACTGCGAATCCGGAGACGTCATCGTCTGGGACGTCGATCTTCCCGTCGACACCGCCGCCGGCGACCTCCTCGTCGTCCCGGTCACCGGCGCCTACGGCTACTCCATGGCCTCGAACTACAACATGCTCACCAAGCCCGGGGTCCTCGCCGTGGACAACGGCGAGGCCGAATGGATCATGCGTCCCCAGTCGATCGAGGACCTTCTCGCCCTCGACCCGGGATGCCGATGAAAGGGGAGCCCGCCGTGCACAAGGGGATCCGAGAGGAGGAGATCCGCGCGGCCGCGCGGGTCGAGGAACTGAGAAGACGCGGCCGGGTCGATGTACGCGCCGCGCTCACCCGCTCCCTCCTCATGACCGGGGTGTGCGCGCTCGTCATCCTCGCCCTCGCCCTCGCCTCGGACTCCCTCTCGTCCTCCTCCCCGGGGGGCTCCCCGATCGAACGCCTCCACAGGATCCTCTCGACGATCTCGGCATGGTTCGATTCGGATGAGCGCGCCTTCGGCCTGCTCGGCATCCTCACGGCCATCATGTTCCCCGCAGCGGTCCTCCTCGGAGAAGTCGGGACCATAACGAACCGCTTCGTGGAGCCCATCGCGGACCGCGAGGCGAAGGACCTCGCCGACACCGATCACGGCGGAGTCGACTGGAGGCGCTTCTCGGCCTACGACAGGCTGGCCTACCCGACCTTCCTCAGCCTCGTCCTCGTCTCCGCACTCGCATACCTGTCCGCCTGGGTGCTCGCGAGCGGCGGCAAGACCATCACCGCATTCCTGTCCGCGGGGATCGGCGTCTTCGCCACGATGCTCACCGTCCGCGCCGAACTCGACCTCGACTCCTCGCCGACCCTGGGAACGGCCCTGAGGCGCTTCGAGATCCTCGCGACCTGGCACTCCCTGAGCTCGCAGAGGCGCACGCCCCGCGCGCGCCTCCTCGCGCTCGAAGCGGCCCCCCTGCTCCTCGGCGCGGCGGGCATCGCCGTCATGGAGGGAAGGGAGGGCGGGATCGGCGCCGGCCTCGCCTCCGCGGCGATCCAGTCGGCCCTGTGGGCCCCGCTCATCCTCATCGCCGAGCGCAAGGAGCCCCTCCTCCTCCTCTCCTCGCGCTCCGACTTCGCCTCGAGGGTCATGACCCTCGTCGGACTGTGGTTCGCCGCGGGCCTCGTCCTCATCTTCTCCTCCCCGCTGTCCACCATCGATGAGGGCGTCGTCATGATCGCTGCGCCCCTCATCGCGTGCCTCCTCCTCATACTCCTCCCCCTCTGGCATGCGGTTCTCAAGGGCCACGGGGCCTGGCGCGGGGTGAACGATCCGCTCGGATGGCTCAAGCGGATGCACGCCGACGCCTCCGCCCTCGACGAGCGAGCGGGACGCCGCTCCACCGGGATCATCTCCTGGGCCTGCGCGCCCCTCCTCATCGGAATCCTCGTATTCGGGGGCGGCCTCCTCATCTCGTCGCAGTCGAATCCGGATGCGCTCCTCGTCGCCTGGAACGCCTCGATGTGGATGCTCCTCGGCCGGAGCGCGCTGCGCGACGAGCGCTGGGCTTCGGGAGCCCTTCGCGCCGGGCGCCTCATCGCCTGCTTCGGGTCCATCGCGGCGGCGGCCCGACTGATGGGCCGACTCGGCCCGACTCCGACGACGATCCTCCTGATCGTGCTGCTCCTCGCACCCGCATTCGTCTTCGAAGCGGCCTCGGCGCGGCTCAGGCTCGGCGCGCCGAACTCATCGGCCCCGGTCGGCCGGGCACCCGCCCAGACCCGCCTTGCGCGCCTCGTCGGCCTCCTCCCGCTCCGCCTCGAACAGGACCTGCGCGCATCGCGCGCGAACGCGGTGCGCCGTCTGAACGACACCCTCGCCGCAGGAGGGCTCGCCCTCGGCGAACTCGTCGAGTTCGAGTCCTCGAAGAGCGGCGAGGAAAACGATCAGGTCGACTGAAGCGGGCGGCCCCCTGCCCGCGCCGCGGCCCCGAGGCGGCCGGACTCGAGCAGGGGGAAGCACTCCTCCCACCCGCCCAACCCCCGGGCGATCTTCCCCGACTCGACGATGAGGCCGTGGAAGAGGGCGAGCTCCTCAAGGCTGAACCCCGCCTCGTCGACGAGGGGATCGAGGGCGCTCTTCGCCCTCGCGTAATCCGGATGAGCGCCCATGCCCGCGGCGCTCAGGAGCCGACGGGCGTAGGCGTCGTAGATGAAGAGCGGGCGCTCGTAGACGTAGAGGAGCAGGACATCGGCCGTCTCCATCCCGATCCCGCGGATCGCGAGGAGTTCGGCGCGAAGATCCGGAGTCGAAGACCTCCTCGCCTCCTCGTCGCGACGGAGGAACCATGCCGTCGCCTCCTTGAGATAAGCCGTCTTCGCGCGGTGGTACCCGCAGGGGCGGATGACGGAGGCGAGATGCTCGGGGGATGAGGACTCGATCCCCTCGGGGTCGAGCAGGCCTGCGGCCCTCATGCGGGCGAGGGCGCGTTCGACGTTCGTCCATGCCGTGTTCTGGACGAGGATCGCGCCGACGAGGATCTCGAAGCGAGTATCGGCCGGCCACCAGGGGCCGGGATCGATCTGCTCCAAGAGCGCGGTGAACAGCTCCCGCATCGCACCGCGCCCCGCGAGCACGGACCCCGGCCGAGGACGCCCGGAGCCCGGCTCGGCGATACGCGATCGATTCATCGCATCCTCCCTGTCGGCGGCCGATGCCGTGAGTCTATGCCGGGGCCCGCTCAAGGGCGCGGCTTCGCCCGGGACGTGGGGCGCTCCGTGAAGGGATCCTCCGGCCAGGGGTGCTTCGGGTAGCGCCCGCGCAGCTGCGCGCGCACCTGCTGATACGGGCCCGCCCAGAAGCTCGCGAGATCCGAGGTGACGGCTGCGGGGCGTCCGGCGGGGTCGGTGAGGTGGAGGACCAGGGGGAGGCGCCCGTCGGCGAATACGGGGGTGTCGACCCATCCGAAGGCCTCTTGAACGCGCAGGGCGAGCACGGGGCGTCCGTTCGACCAATCGATCCTCCGCCTCGCTCCTGTGGGGATCTCGATCTCGGAGGGGGCGAGCGCATCGAGGCGGCGGAGCGCCGACCAGTCGAGCAGGGAGCGGATAGCGGCCGCCATGTCCACCGATGCCAGCGGCGCCCCACCGGCGAGCGAGTCCAGCTCCGCCGCGAGCCAGACGGGTGCCGAGGCGATCAGGGCCTCGTCGCCGACATCGGGCCAGAGCCCGGGATCGACCCCGTGCAGTGCGCCGATGCGCGAGCGCAGGGAGCGGGCCGAATCGGACCACGTCATGATCCGCGGACCCGAATCCCGCAGGGCGTTGAGGAGGGTCTCCAGGGCCTCCTGCGCGCTCGCCTCGACAGGGCGCTCCCCGAGGGGGATCGCGCCGAGGGATCGCGCCAAGACCGCCCGGACTCTTCCCGATTCCAGCGCGCAGGTGCGCGCTTCGGTCACGAGCGGCCCGCCGATGACGAGGGCCTCGTCCGGTGCCAGGGGAACTGCGGCCCGGATGAATCCGTCGGCGCTCGCAGACCTGGTGAGTTCCGCGATGGCCAGCCATTCGACGCCTTCCAGAGGTGAGCCCTCGGGGAGCGCAGCGGCTTGGCCGTCGGCGAGCAGGTAGGCGCGTCCGCCCTGTCGCGAACGTGCGATCCAAGAGGGTTTCGCGTGCGCGACGACGGCCGCGAGGGCGTCCTCGTCGCCCGTCGGGGCTTGGAGGCCCGCTGCGCTCGGCGGGATGAGCGGCGCGATCTGCCGCTTCAAGCGCGCTGCGCCTCGGCGCACGGTCTTGGCCAGTGCGGGATCGAGGCGTGCCAGGCGCCTCGCGAAGGTCGCGAGATCGGCGTCCTTGACCCGTGGGCCTTCTGCGAGCAGCGCGCCGAAGGAGGCCGCCCGCTCGAGGCCGATGCGGGGCGCGGTGCGCAGCAGGGCGGCGCCGAGGGCGGGATCGATCGGCAGGCTCCCCGCGGTCTCGCCCAGGGGCGTCACGCGATCCCCTTCGAGAAGGCCGAGGGCGTGAAGGGCCGTGCGCGCCGCCTCCCGGGCCGCCGAGGGAGGCGCGTCCAGGAGCGCAAGCCCCGCAAGCCCCTTCGGCGACCAGCGCAGAGCCTGCAATTCGGCGTCGCTGAGGTCGGCGACGAGCATCTCCGGAAGGGCGTGCGCGGCGCGCCTGGCCCAGTCGACCTCATCGAAGCAGCGGATCGCGAGGCCGGGACCGAGGCGGGCCGCGCGGCCCGCCCGCTGCTCGCACCGCGAGCGCGCGGCGCGGACGGTGGCGAGGCTTGAAGCGCCGCGCGCGAGATCGAGGCGCGGTTCACGGGCGAGGCCCGAATCGATGACGCAGGAGACTCGGGGAACCGTGAGCGAGGACTCCGCGATCGGCGTGGCCACGATGATCCGGCGCGGGCTCGTCGCCGGAGGGCTGAGAACCTCGTCCTGAAGTGCGGGCGGAAGGGTTCCGTGCAGCGCGAGGACCTCGAAGTCGTGCGCGCCCTCCCCGAAGGATCCCTCGCGCAGGCGGGCGACGACCTCGTTCACCTCCCTGACGCCGGGGACGAAGACCAGGACATCGCCCTCGCCTCCCCGAAGGCACTGCGCGGCGCAAGAGGCGACGTGCGCGAGGAATGCGCGCGGGACGCGGACCGCTCCCCAAGGATCGGCCTCGAGCGGCTCGATCCCACGGGCCGGCGGGGCGTAGCGCAGCTCGAGGGGGAATGCGGCTCCCGGCACCTCGACGGCGTCCGTCGGAACCCTCGTCCCCAGCAGGGCGCGGATCCTCCCGACGTCGAGCGTGGCCGAGGCGACGCAGAGGTGGAGGTCCTCGCGCAGCACTGATCGGGCATCGAGCAGCATGCCGAGCGCCAGATCGCTGTCGAGGTGGCGTTCGTGGAATTCGTCGAGGAGGACCGCCGACACCCCCTCGAGCGAAGGATCGGAGTGGAGCAGTCGGACGAGGACGCCGGGGGTCACGAACTCGACGCGAGTGGCCGCCGACCTTCTGGCCTCGCCTTTCACGGCGAAGCCGACGAGATCGCCGAGGTCCTGCCCGAGCAGACGGGCGAGGCGGCGCGCCGCCGCCCGCGCGGCGATCCTGCGGGGTTCGGCGACGAGGATCCTCCCCTTGAATTCGCGGGCGAGGAGGGCGGGGACGAGGGTCGTCTTGCCCGATCCCGGAGGCGCGGAGAGGACGAGGGCGCGTCCGGGGGCCAGGACTTCTCCGATCCGTCCGAGACCGGAGGCAACGGGGAGCGCGGGCGGAGCGGCGAGCAGACGGGCGAAGGGATCCACCCCTCCAGTATGACCCGCCCCCGTGCCGGCGATCCGGCGCCCGGGGATCAGTAGTGGGTGACGACGACGGTGCCGATCTCGACGAAATCGTGGATCCAGTGCGCATCCTCCACGGGGATGTTGATGCAGCCGTGCGAGGACTCATCGGTGCCGATCCCGAACTCCTTGACCCACGGCGCTCCGTGAAGGGCGTAGCTCTGGTGCCAATAGGCGACCCAGGGGACCGCGCGTTCGCAATAGGGCCATTCCGGGGTGCAGCCCATGTCTTGGGCCTTGAACTTGAGATAGACGCGATAGGTCCCGGTCACGGTCTCATGACCGACGCCCCCGTGATTGATGAGGATCGGCCCGTAGGCGACCTCTTGACCGCGGAAGACAGTCAGAGTCGAGTCCGTGAGGTTGACCTCGACCCACTTCTCGCCCGGCGAGGGACGGTAGGCCAGGCCCGCGAGCCCCGCCGGGGTCACGCGCTCCTCCATGCCCGCGGCGATGGGATCCCATTCGATCGTCCCCGAGTACTCCGAATGCGCGTCGAGGGCGTTGAGAATCCCCTCGCGGAGGGCTTGGGCGTTCTTGACCGCCCTGCCCTCCTTCCCGGGGCGCGCGAGTCGGAGCAGGACCCCCTGAGGGTCGACCGCGTTGATGCCGTTGATGGCGGGACGATCCACCTGGGAGACGATCGAATCGACCCAGGCGGTCACGGCCTCCCGGTCGATCGAAGGAACGAGTCGCCCCTCCTTCTCCTCGACCTTCACCCATTTCGCCTTCTCGGACTCCTCCGGGGTGAAGGTCTCGTTCGGGCCGGTGAGGGAGATCGGCGTCGCGGCGATCTCATCGGCCCGTTGAGCGGCCTCCTGGGCCTGCGTGATCGTCGGACGGGCTTCGAGGGGCGAGGACGGCAGCGAGATCGAGGAGCTCTCCAGGCGCGAGACCGCCGAGACGAGCCTCTCGCGCAGCGCGTCGCGATCGACTCCCTGGCCGGGGCTCCCTCCGATCGCGACATGACGCGTCCCGTCCTCGGAGAGGTCGACCGACGCGGGAACGGGGGCGCGTCCGGTCAGGGCGTCCGCTTTCGCCGCGAAGGAGAGGAAGGCGGACTGATCGATCGAGGTCGGGACGACGACCTCCTGCGCGCGGCCGAGGGAGACGAGGGAGAGGACGGAGGCGATGGGATCGCCCGAGCCCTTCAGGGCGGCGTCGGCGAGGGCCTGGGGATCCACGACGACGCCCGTCTGGGCGAGCGGCGCGCGCAGCTCCTCACCATCGACCACGAGCGTGACAGTGGCGCTTCTCAAGCGCGCATCGGCGAACTCCACGACCTCTTCGCGGGTCATTCCCGATAGCTCGTGGCCTGCGACGGCGCGGCCGGGCAGGACCCGTCCCGTGCAGGTGAGGGTCACGACGGCGATCGCCGAGGCGCAGCTTGCGAGAAGGCACAGGCCCAATGCCCACCAGCGCCACCGGGAAGACCGGGGCGATGCGGAGTGAAGCGGAACAGCGGTCATGGAACATGACTCTATCGGCTCCAAAACCGCGTCTGAACCCCGAAAGATCCCGGAGTCCCCCCCTGATCCGGGACGGCGGATCAACGAGCCGGGCGCTCGCGCCGCGCCGTTCGCTAGACTGCCCGGAGGAGAGGGACGAGAGAAAGGGCCTGCCAGGTGAGTGATCCGATGGCGGCGAGCGCCGCCGGTTCGACGCGCCATGTCGTCATTCCTGCGACCGTCGATCCGATCCTCGTCCTCGGAACCGCCGATCAGGTGCTCCGCTCCTTGGAGAAGGGCTTCCCCCGGGTCGCGATCCGCGTGATCGGGAGGGATGTTTCATTGACGGGCCTTCCCGCTGAGGTCGATCTCGCCTGCGAGCTCGTCGAGGAGCTGATCGCCCTCGCATCGAGGGGGCAGGCCCTCGACGCGAGCGCCGTGGACCGGGCGATCTCGCTCCTGGCCTCCAGCGGCCTCAACGCCGCCGCGACGGAGGACATCCTCACCGTGCGCGGCAGGACGATCCGGCCGAAGACGCCCGGGCAGGCCGCCTACGTCGAGGCGATCGAACGCTCGACCGTGGTCTTCGGGATCGGACCGGCGGGAACGGGGAAGACCTATTTGGCGATGGCGGTCGCCGTGCGCAAGCTCCTCGCCGGCCAGGTGCGCCGGATCGTCCTGACCCGACCGGCGGTGGAGGCGGGGGAGAATCTCGGCTTCCTCCCCGGCACGCTGACCGACAAGATCGACCCGTACCTGAGGCCCCTGTACGACGCCTTGAAGGACATGCTGGACGCCGAGGCGATCCCGAAGCTCATGGCGGCGGGCACGATCGAGGTGGCGCCCCTGGCGTACATGCGGGGCAGGACGCTCAACGACTCCTTCATCATCCTCGACGAGGCCCAGAACACGACGGCCAATCAGATGAAGATGTTCTTGACCCGACTCGGATTCAATTCGCAGATCGTCGTCACGGGCGATTCCTCGCAGGTGGATCTTCCGGGGGGAAGCCAATCCGGCCTCGCCGTGATCTCCCGCATCCTCGACGGGATCGACGACATCGAGTTCTGCCGCCTCACCAGCGCCGACGTCGTGCGGCACGAGCTCGTCGGCGAGATCATCGACGCCTACTCGCGTTGGGAGGAGCACAAGGAGCGGACGCGGGCGATGAACGCGCGCTCACGGGCTCATCGGAATCGAAGCGGCCAGGAGGGCGCTCATGACTGAGGTCATCAACGAGACGGATTACGAGATCGACGGAGCGGAGTTCGCAGCCCTCGCCGACCACGTGCTGACGGCGATGCACGTGGCGACCGACGCGGAACTCAACATCCTCTTCATCGATCCGAAGCCGATGGAGGAGCTCCACATCCGCTGGCTGGACCTGCCCGGTCCGACCGATGTCATGAGCTTCCCGATGGACGAGCTCCGACCGGGCAGCGCCGAGCAGCCCACCGCCGCGGGCATCCTCGGGGACATCTGCATCTGCCCGCAGGTGGCCGAGGCGCAGGCGAAGGAGGCCGGGCACACGACGGTGGAGGAGATGCTCATGCTCGCCACCCACGGGATGCTGCACCTGCTCGGTTACGACCACGCGGAAGAGGCCGAGAAGGAAGAGATGTTCGCCCTTCAGCGCCGTCTTCTCCTCACCTTCCTCGCGAGCCGATGACGGCGTCCTGGGCCGAGTCGATCCCCGCCCCCGCCCTCGTCGCGATCGGGGCTCTCGCGCTCGCGGTCGCCGCCCTCATCCATGCGCTCGACGTCGCCTTCCAGCGCATGTCCGTGGCCACCGCTGAGGACCTCGTCGAGGAGGGGCGCCCGAACGCGCCCCTGCTCGCCGGGCTCCTCGAGCACCGCAAGCGCACGACCTTGACGGTCCGCGGTGTGCGGACCTTCTTCCAGGTGGTCTTCGCCGTGTCCCTCACCCTGGCGATCGCGGGGGCGGGGCTAGCGTGGTGGGCGACCGGTCTCATCGCCCTGGCGGCGATTTCCGTCCTCCAGTTCGTCCTCGTCTCCGTCATCCCGACTCGTTTCGGTTCGCGCAGGCCCGAGCGGATCGCCTTGCGGGGCGCGCCCTTCGCGTCCAGGCTGGTGGATTCCTCGCGCTTCTTCGATCCGCTCGTGAGGCGTTTACGAGGGCGGCTCCCCCAGTCCGCTCAGACGGAGGCCGAGGCGCGGGCCGAGATGGCCAACGACCTGCGCGAAATGGTCGATCAGGTCGGTGAGACCGAGGGATTCGAGGACGAGGACCGGGAGATGCTCCGCAGCGTCCTCGATCTCGGGCGCACCCTGGTGCGCGAGGTGATGGTGCCGCGCACGGAGATGGTGACGGCCCCCGTCGGCCTCCCCGCCCGCAAGGCCCTTCGGCTCTTCGTCCGTTCGGGATTCTCGCGCATCCCCGTCGAGGGCGACGATGTCGATGACATCCGCGGCGTGCTCTACTTCAAGGACCTCGTGCAGCGCTTGGAGACCTACGGGCCGGATCTCGATCAGGTGGCGGAGCAGATGATGCGTCCGGCGGTGTTCACCGTCGAGATGAAGCACGCCGATGATCTCCTGCGCCAGATGCGCGACGAGCACTTCCACCAGGCGATCGTCGTCGACGAGTACGGCGGCGTGTCGGGACTCGTCACCCTCGAGGACCTCATCGAGGAGGTCGTCGGCGAGCTCACCGACGAGCACGATCGCGTCGTCCTCGAAGCGGAGGACCTCGGAGGAGGGGTGTGGCGCGTGCCCGCCCGCTATCCGCTGGGTGAACTCGGCGAGCTCTTCGGCATGGAGCTCGAGGACGAGGACGTCGACTCGGTCGGGGGCTTCCTCGCGAAGGCGATCGGTCGGGTGCCCCTGCCGGGCGCCGTGGGCGTCCTCGGGGGGATTCGGATGGAGGCGCAAGAGGCGCGGGGGCGTCGCCGTCAGGTGGGGACCGTCCTGTGCTCCCGCGCGGAGGAGGATAATGGACCATCCGAGACGAGCAGTGAGGACTAGACGATGAGATTCCCCAGTGACGACGAGCTCATGGCCGGTCCGAACGCCCTGGGCCCCGAGCCGATCGAGATCGATGACGAGCTCCTCGATGAGGAGGAGGAATGGGACGAGCTCGATCCCGAGGAGGCCTTCGCCAGGCTCGAAGGGCTGAAGGGGCTGCGCGAGGACGCGAACGCGGGTGCGGGCCTGCTCATGCCGGACTACCCGGAGGACTTCCGCGCCGGCTTCGTCTCGATCGTCGGCCGTCCGAACGTGGGCAAGTCGACGCTGACGAACGCGCTGGTCGGCAAGAAGATCGCGATCACCTCGGGGCGTCCGGAGACGACCCGTCACAACATCCGGGGGATCGTTCACGCTGAGAAGTCGCAGCTCGTCCTCGTCGATACGCCCGGTTACCACCGTCCGCGCACTCTGCTCGGCAAGCGCCTCAACGACATGGTCCGCGAGGCCCTGGCCGAAGTCGATTGCGTCGTCTTCTGCCTGCCCGCCGATCAGCGGATCGGTCCGGGCGACCGCTTCATCGCCCGCGAGCTCAAGGACGTGCGCCGCCCGATCATAGCGGTCGCCACGAAGGCGGACCTCGTGCCGCGCGATCGCCTCATGAAGCACCTCCTCTCGATCGACGAGATGGGGGAGTACGCGGCGATCGTCCCGGTGTCGGCCAAGAGCGGCGAGGGGATCGACATCCTCCTCGACGTCCTGCGTCGAACGGTTCCGCTCTCGCCGCCCCTGTATCCCGAGGGGGAGGTGACCGATGAATCGCGCGATACGCTCATCGCCGAGTTCATCCGCGAGGCCGCCCTGGAGGGCGTGCGCGATGAACTGCCCCACTCGCTCGCCGTCCAGGTCGAGGAGATCGTCGAACGCGAGCGGCGCGAGGGCGATGCGCGCCCCCCGCTCGTCGACGTCCACGTGAACGTGTACGTCGAACGCGATTCGCAGAAGGCCATCATCATCGGGAGGAAGGGGAGCCGTCTCAAGGAGATCGGCTCCCGCTCGCGCCCCCTCATCGAGGATCTCCTGGGCAAGCGGGTCTACCTCGACCTGCATGTGAGGACCGCGAAGGATTGGCAGTCGGATCCGAAGATGCTCGGGAGGCTCGGCTTCTGAGATGAGCGTCTTCACGGGAGCGCCCACGACGGTCGTCGCCCTCGGCGGCAACGCCCTCGGTGAGACGCCGGACGACCAGTTGCGCCTCCTGCGCCGATGCGCGGGCGCCCTGATCGACATCGCCGAGGCCGGGCCCTTGATCGTCACGCACGGGAACGGGCCGCAGGTCGGGCAGATCACCCGCGCCTTCTCCCTCGGGGCGGCGGCCGACCCGGGCGTCCCGAATGTCGATCTTCCCGAGATGGGAGCGATGACCCAGGGGTACATCGGCGAGCACCTCGTGCGCAGTCTCGACGAGGAGCTGACGCTAAGGGGGCGCGCCGGGCGGGTCGCGGCCCTGGTGACCCGGGTCGAGGTGGACGGGGACGACCCGGCGTTCGCGAATCCGACGAAGCCGATCGGGCAGTTCCTCAATCGGGACATGGCGCTGCGCAGGATGGCGGAGGACCCCTCCCAGGTGTACGCCGAGGACGCGGGCCGAGGATTCAGGAGGCTCGTCGCTTCGCCGCTTCCCAGGAGGATCCTGGAGCTCGGGGCCGTCCGCGCCCTCGCCGATCAGGGCTTCCTCGTGGTCGCAGGCGGGGGAGGCGGCATCCCGATCGTGCGATCGGGCGATTCGATGCGGGCGGTTGACGCGGTGATCGACAAGGACCGCTCGGCGGCCCTCCTCGCCGCGGACCTCGGCGCCTCCTGCCTCGTCATCCTCACCGCCGTGCACAGGGTCGCCACCGGTTGGGGCACCCCGCGTCAGGAATGGCTGAGCGCACTCGACGCCGCGCGCGGGCGGGCCCTGGTTGAGGCCGGTGAGTTCGCAGAGGGGTCCATGCGTCCGAAGGTCGAGGCGGCGCTCGACTTCGTCGAGGGCGCTCCGAAGGGGGCCAGGCGCGCGATCATCTGCGCCCTCGCCGATGCCTCCCGGGCGCTGAGCGGTGAGGTGGGCACGCTCATCACGGCCTGAGGCCGCCCTCGTGAGCCGACGGGCCGCTCGGGCGTCCGCATTGCGAGGGGCCTTGCGCGCCGGGGGACGCTCTGCTCTACAGTGAGGGCATGCTCAGGGCGCATCAGCTCCTTCTTCTTCGCCGCGACGAGGCCTGAAAGGGTCGGCTCCTCGTCGCGGCTGAAGTCGTGTCCGGCCCGAAGCCCCCGAGGGCGCGCCCACGACGAGAGAAAGCCATCTTCGTGAAGACCACTGCTTCAGTCCCCACCCCGACAGCTTCCGGAATGCCCTTCGGCAAGTACCGGCCCTTCCTCGAATCCAATCCCGTCCGCCTCGACGACAGGCGCTGGCCCTCGAAGCGGATCACGAAGGCCCCGCGCTGGATGTCGACGGATCTGCGCGACGGCAATCAGGCGCTCATCGAGCCCATGGATTCGCTGCGCAAGCGCAAGATGTTCGATCTTCTGATCGCGCGCGGGTACAAGGAGATCGAAATCGGTTTCCCGGCCGCTTCGCAGACGGACTTCGATTTCGTCCGCTCCCTCATCGAGGCCGATGCGGTTCCCGAGGACGTGACGATCTCCGTCCTGACCCAGTCGCGCCCCGAGATCATCGAACGCACCCTGGAGGCCCTCGTCGGCTTCCCTCGCGCGACGGTCCACCTGTACAACGCGACCTCGCCGCTCTTCCGCGAGCTCGTCTTCCGCAACGACCGGGCGCAGACCGTGGACCTGGCCGTGTCGGGCGCGCGCGAGGTCCTCGCGCAGGCGGAGAAACGCCTCGGGGATGAGACCGTCTTCGGCTTCGAGTACTCGCCCGAGATCTTCGTCGACACGGAACTCGACTTCGCCCTGGAGATCTGCGAGGCCGTCATGGACGTGTGGCAGCCCGGGGACGAGCGCGAGATCATCCTCAATCTGCCCGCCACCGTCGAGCGCGCCACCCCGAACGTGTACGCCGATCAGATCGAGTACATGTCGCGCAACCTGAGCCGTCGCGAGCACATCGCGATCTCCCTGCACCCGCACAACGATCGCGGCACAGGCATCGCCGCGGCGGAGCTCGGCCTGCTCGCGGGCGGGGACCGGATCGAGGGTTGCCTGCTCGGCCAGGGGGAGCGCACGGGGAACGTGGACCTGGTGACCCTGGGCCTCAATCTGTTCAGCCAGGGCGTCGATCCGGGCGTCGACCTGTCGAACGTCGATGAGATCCGCAAGACCGTCGAGTTCTGCACGCAGATGGAGACCTCGCCCCGGGCGCCCTACGTCGGGGACCTCGTCTACACCTCCTTCTCGGGCTCGCACCAGGATGCGATCAAGAAGGGCTTCTCGGCGCGCAAGAAGAAGGTGGCCGAGGCCGGCGGCGATGAGAACGCGGTCGTGTGGGAGCTCCCGTACCTGCCGATCGACCCGCATGACGTCGGCCGTTCCTACGAGGCGGTCGTCCGCGTCAACTCCCAGTCCGGAAAGGGAGGGGTCGCCTACCTCATGTCCACGGCGCACAACCTCGAGCTGCCGCGCCGCCTCCAGATCGAGTTCTCCCGCATCGTTCAGCGCCACACCGATTCCTTCGGCGGGGAGATCGACGGCGACGCCCTGTGGACGATCTTCGCCGACGAGTACCTGCCCAACTCGGCCGCCGCGGGTCTGACGCCCTGGGGGCGCTTCGAACTGGGATCCTCGAAGGTCTCGAGCTCCGATGACGAGCACGTCGAGCTCGAGGCGGTCCTCAAGGACCGCGGCGAGACGGTGACCGTGAGGGCGAGCGGTTCCGGCCCGATCGACGCCTTCGTCTCCGCGCTCCACGAGTTCGACCTGGACGTCCGCGTCCTCGATTACTCCGAGCATGCGATGAGCCAGGGGCGCGACGCGAAGGCCGCCTCCTACGTCGAGGCCGCGGTCGACGGGCAGATCGTCTGGGGCGTGGGCATCGATTCGTCCATCACGCGCGCCACCTACAAGGCGGTCATCTCGGCGGTCAACCGGGCCCTGCGCTGACTCCCGCCCCTCGGCGCGCCCGTCCTGCCCGTTGGACTT
>NZ_JBNOYB010000021.1:0-4468 GCF_050312375.1 Schaalia sp. | reverse complement strand
ATGTCCGCCGCCGCGGCGGCGGCCGCACCGCTCGCAGTCGGCCAGGCCTGATCCCCTCCCCGTCCCGGCCGCCGCCAGGCGACCGGGACGATTCACGTCCGCCCCGCCCTCGTCGATCGAAGAAAGGAAGGCCGCCCATGGTGAAGGTCGTCTACTTCTCCTCGGCGACGAACAACACGAAGCGCTTCGTCGACAAGCTCGGCCTGCCCAATGAGCGCATCCCGCTGAGGCGAAGCGATCCGGCGCTGCACGTCGACGAGCCCTACGTCCTCATCGTCCCGACCTACGGGGGCGGCAACATCAAGGGGGCCGTCCCCAAGCAGGTCATCGCCTTCCTCAACGACCCGGAGAACCGCCGCCGCTGCGTCGGCGTGATCTCCTCGGGCAACACGAACTTCGGCACCGCCTACTGCCTCGCCGGCGACATCGTCTCGGCAAAACTGGGCATCCCCCACATGTACAAATTCGAGCTCCTCGGAACCCCCGAGGACGTCTCCCGAGTTCGCGAAGGACTGGAAGAGTTTTGGCAGAGAATCTCACCGACACCGGCCTAGAGGACGTTTCCAACCCCGAGCTCGACTACCACGCGCTCAACGCCCAGCTCAACCTCTACGACGCCGAGGGGAGGATCCAGTTCGACGCGGACCGCAAGGCCGCTCGTCAGTACTTCCTCCAGCACGTCAACCAGAACACCGTCTTCTTCCACGACCTCGAGGAGAAGCTCGCCTACCTAGTGGACGAGGGCTACTACGAGGCCGAGGTCCTTGAGCAGTACGACTTCGCGGACGTCAAAGCCCTGTTCAAGCAGGCCTACGCCCACAAGTTCCGCTTCCCGACCTTCCTCGGGGCCTTCAAGTACTACACCTCGTACACCCTCAAGACCTTCGACGGGAAGCGCTACCTCGAGCGCTTCGAGGACCGCGTCGCGATGGTCGCCCTGTACCTCGCGCGCGGCGACGTCGCCCTCGCCCGCAACCTCGTCGACGAGATGATGACCGGGCGCTTCCAGCCGGCCACCCCGACCTTCCTCAACGCCGGCAAGCGGGCGCGCGGCGAGCTCGTCTCCTGCTTCCTCCTGCGCATCGAGGACAACATGGAGTCGATCGCCCGCGGCATCAACTCCGCCCTCCAGCTCTCCAAGCGCGGCGGCGGCGTCGCCCTGTCCCTCACGAACCTGCGCGAGGCGGGCGCGCCGATCAAGAAGATCCAGAACCAGTCCAGCGGCGTCGTCCCGGTGATGAAGCTCCTCGAGGACTCCTTCTCCTACGCGAACCAGCTCGGCGCGCGTCAGGGCGCGGGCGCGGTCTACCTGCACGCCCACCACCCCGACATCATGAGCTTCCTCGACACCAAGCGGGAGAACGCGGACGAGAAGATCCGCATCAAGACCCTCTCCCTCGGCGTCGTCATCCCCGACATCACCTTCGAGTTGGCGCGCAACAACGAGGACATGTACCTCTTCAGCCCCTACGACGTCGAGCGCGTCTACGGGGTGCCCTTCTCGGAGATCTCCGTGACCGAGAAGTACCGCGAGATGGTCGACGACGGGCGCATCCACAAGAAGAAGATCAACGCCCGCCGCTTCTTCCAGACCCTCGCCGAGATCCAGTTCGAGTCCGGCTACCCGTACATCGTCTTCGAGGACACGGTGAACCGCGCGAACCCGATCAAGGGCCGGGTCACCATGTCGAACCTGTGCTCGGAGATCCTCCAGGTCTCCGAGGCCTCGACCTTCAACGAGGACCTCTCCTTCGACCACGTCGGCAAGGACATCTCCTGCAACCTCGGTTCGCTCAACATCGCCAAGACCATGGACTCCGAGGACTTCTCGAAGACGATCGAGACCGCGATCCGCGGCCTCACCGCGGTCTCGGACCTCTCCGACATCCAGGCCGTCCCCTCGGTGGCCCGCGGCAACCGGATGAGCCACGCGATCGGCCTGGGCCAGATGAACCTCCACGGCTACCTCGCCCGCGAGCGCGTCATGTACGGCTCCGAGGAGGCCCTCGACTTCACCAACATGTACTTCCTGGCCGTCGCCTATGAGGCGATCAAGGCCTCCTGCCTCATCGCCAAGGAGCGCGGGACGCGCTTCGAGGGCTTCGAGGACTCGAAGTACGCCTCGGGCGAGTACTTCGCGAAGTACATCGAGGGCGATTGGACGCCGAAGACCGAGCGCTGCCGCGAACTGCTCGCCGCTTCCTCGATCCGCATCCCGACGCCCGAGGACTGGAAGGCCCTCGCGGCCGATGTCGCGGCCCACGGCATGTACAACCAGAACCTCCAGGCGATCCCGCCGACCGGTTCGATCTCGTACATCAACAACTCGACCTCCTCGATCCATCCGATCGTCTCGCGGATCGAGATCCGCAAGGAGGGCAAGATCGGCCGCGTCTACTACCCGGCGCCCTACATGACGAACGACAATCTCGAGTACTACGTCGACGCCTACGAGATCGGCCCGGAGAGGATCATCGACACCTACGCCGTGGCGACCCAGCACGTCGATCAGGGCCTGTCGCTCACGCTCTTCTACCCGGACACGGTGACGACGCGCGACATCAACAAGTCCTACATCTACGCGTGGCGCAAGGGCATCAAGACCCTGTACTACATGCGCCTGCGCCAGATGGCGCTCGAGGGCACCGAGGTCGAGGGCTGCGTGTCCTGCATGCTCTGACCCCTCCGCTTCCCGCTTCTGCGTTCGGGCCCCGCCCTCGTTCATCGACGAGGGCGGGGCCTTTAGTCGAAACCCCTACCATGACCTAGGTCCCAAGTGTTAGGCTTCCCGCGTCCAAAGGCTTTCACGGACGCGGGACCTTCGACCCAGGCAACGAGGCCTCAAAGAAACCCCGCAGCACTGTCCGAGACGCCCGCGCCCTGAGCACTCCAGGAAGGAATGCCCATGTCGACAACGACATTCCAAGCGATCGCGATGATCATCTACCTCGTCGCGATGGTGATGATCGGCCTCTTCGCCTACAACCGGACGAAGAGCCTCGACGACTACATGCTCGGCGGGCGGGGGCTCGGCCCCGCCGTCGCCGCCCTCTCAGCCGGCGCCGCGGACATGTCCGGCTGGCTCCTCATGGGCCTGCCCGGCGCCCTCTACGCCACCGGCCTCCTCGAGGGCTGGATCGCCGTCGGCCTCACGGTCGGCGCCTGGCTCAACTGGAAGTTCACCGCCCCGCGCCTGCGGGCCTACTCGCAGATCGCCAAGGATTCGATCACCATCCCCTCCTTCCTCGGGGAGCGCCTGCGCGACACCTCGAAGACCGTCCGCATCGTCGCGGGCATCGTCATCACGGTCTTCTTCACCTTCTACGTCTCCTCCGGAATGGTCGCGGGCGGCTCCTTCTTCGAATCCTCCTTCGGCATGAACTACCACCTCGGCATGGTGATCGTCGCCGCGGTCACGGTCCTCTACACCCTCGTCGGCGGCTTCCTCGCCGTCTCATGGACGGATGTCGTCCAGGGCCTCATCATGCTCATCGCCCTCGTCGCCGTGCCGATCGTCGGCATCCTCCACGTCGGCGGACTCGGCCCCCTCATCGAGCAGGTCAACGCCATCGACCCGACGATCCTGTCCTTCACCCACGGGGACCACGCCCTTTCGGGCGCCGCGATCCTCGGCATCGTCTCCGCGCTCGCCTGGGGCCTGGGCTACTTCGGCCAACCGCACATCATCGTCCGCTTCATGGCGCTGCGCTCGGTCGCCGAGGCGAAGCAGGGCCGCCGCATCGGCATCGGCTGGATGGTCCTGTCCGTCATCGGCGCCGGGCTCACCGCCATCGTCGGCGTCGCCGTCTACCAGCACGACACCGGCAGGCTCGCCAACCCCGAGGGCGTCTTCATCGCCCTCGGCCAGATGCTCTTCCACCCGCTCCTCGCCGGCTTCATGCTCGCGGCGATCCTCGCGGCCATCATGTCGACGATCTCCTCCCAGCTCCTGGTCACCTCCTCCGCCCTCGTCGAGGACATCTACCACGCCTTCACGAAGCGGGAGTTGTCCGGCGCGGACGGCGTCCTCGCCGGGCGCATCGCGGTCGGCGCGGTCTCAGTCATCGCCGCCCTGCTCGCATGGCCCAGGTCGGACACGATTCTCGGCCTCGTCGCCTTCGCCTGGGCGGGCTTCGGCGCCTCCTTCGGGCCGATCGTCATCCTCGCCCTCTACTGGAGGAGGCTCACCGCGAAGGGCGCGATCGCCGGCATGATCACGGGCGCCGTCGTCGTCGGCATCTGGGGGAACGTCTCGGGCGGCATCTTCGACCTGTACGAGATCGTCCCCGGATTCCTCCTCAACCTCCTCGTCACGATCGCGATCTCCTCGGCGACCCACAGTCCCCATGCTGAGATTGAAGCAGAAATGGATCAAGTCGTAGCGCAGACTAAGGGAATCTAAACCCTTCGATCCGCGTCCGCACCCGCATTCAACAGAAGCGGGTCGGCCCCGGCGCCCTGGGCACGC
>NZ_JBNOYB010000020.1:0-4719 GCF_050312375.1 Schaalia sp. | reverse complement strand
TGGTGTACGCGGCCCTCGGAGTCGCGGGCCTCCCCTGGTTCGCCGGCTTCGGCGGCGGGCCCGCCTACGTCCTCCAGCCGTCCTTCGGCTTCATCCTCGGCTTCATCCCGGCGGCATGGGTCGTCGGCCGCTTCTCGGAGCGCCGCTGGGACCGCAGGCCGCTCGCCTCGCTCGGGGCCTTCGGGCTAGCCTCGGCGATCCCCTTCCTCGTGGGCGTCCCGTGGATGTGGGCGGTCCTCCGCTTCCTCCTCGGCAAGACGCTCGGCCTGATGGCGACCCTCGAGGCGGGAGTCCTCCCCTTCCTCCCGGGCGGCGTCGTCAAGTGGCTCCTCGCCTCGGCGATCCTCACCGGCGCGTGGAAGGTCATCGAGCGCCCCGCAGCGACCCGCTGAGCGGCCCGGCCTCCCGCCCGCTCCCCTCCGCCGAGATCATCACTTTCACCCGTCGAAAGCATCACCTTCACCCGTCGAAAGCATCACCTTCGTCGATCGAAAGCATTACCGCTTGCCGAGCGGCCTCCCGGCCCCGACACTGCCCTCGCGGAACGCCGCTTTCGCGAAGCAGCGCTCCCGCGAACGGGCGAACTCTGTCATGCCCTCGGATCACCGCAGGCGATGCTCCCGGGGAGGGCGGCGTCAGTGCCTCGCGTTCCCCCGACGCCGGCTCCTCACGGGCACGCCGGCCACGAAAACCGACGGGCCCTCCTGGCCCAACGGCTTCTTCAGAGCCCGGGGCTGCGAAGCAGGGGGAGTCGCCGGCGCAGCGGGCCGGGCCGCGAGCGCAGGGGCGGGCGCGGCGGGCGCCATCGGCTTCGGCTCGACCGCCATCGGCTTCAGCTCGGGCGCCCGAGAGGAAATCGCAGCGAACTCCTCGAAAGTCGGGAGGGGCCGATTCGGAGCGAGGGAGCGCACCTGCTGGCGGGCTCGCGGATGCGAGGCCGCGGAGGCTCCCCGGGCATGAGATGAACCCTCGGCGGGCCGCAGTCGCCCCGGAAGCGACGGCCGAAGCGCCGGATCCTGCGACGAGGGCGCAAGGGGCGCAGCAGCATCAGGCGAATACGAGGACCGCTCACCCGTGTCCTGAGCCGCTCGCCCGCCCTCGGCCACTGATTTCGGAGCAGGAGGGGGCGGAACCGCAGCCGTCGCCAAAGCCGCCGGCACCGGCACGGAACCCGAAGCCGCCGAGTCCGACGCCACCAAGTCAGAATCCGACACCCACGAGGCGACGCGCTCGAAGCTCGGCACCTGCGCCGGTTCGGCCGCGAGGGCCGCGCGCCCGCTCGGCTCGGACGAGGACTCGCGCCTGCCCTCGAAGAAGGCCCTGAGCTGAATCGTCGCCTCGGAGGCGAGGACCCCGCCGATGACCTCGACGCGGTGATTCATCCGCGAATCATGCAGGACATCGCGAAGCGAACCGGCAGCACCGGCCTTCGGGTCCCATGCGCCGAAGACGACGCGATCCACGCGCGCAGCGAGCGCGGCACCCGCGCACATCGTGCAGGGCTCAAGAGTGACGACCAGAGTGCACCCCACGAGATTCCAGCGCTTGAGGGTGCGGCCCGCCTCGCGCAGGGCGTTGATCTCCGCATGGCCGCAGGGGTCGTGCTCGCCCTCGCGCGTGTTCCACCCGGTACCGACGATCCGACCCAGCGAATCGACGACGACGGCCCCCACCGGGACGTCGCCCGACTCCCTCGCACGGTTGGCTAAGAAGAGCGCGCGGCTCATCGCATCTCGATAACGCTTCATGGCTGTCACAGACCCAAGAGTAGCGGCCCCGGGCGTGTAAGAGGGAGGGGGGACGCGGTAGCCTTGGAGCATGCGCCTTCACGTTGCTGACCACCCGCTCATCGCCCACAAGCTCACCGTCCTGCGGGACCGGAACACCCCTTCCGCGACCTTCCGCCAGCTCGTCGACGAACTCGTCACGCTCCTCGCCTACGAGGCGACCCGTCACGTGTCCGTCACCGAACGGGCCATCAACACCCCGGTCGCCCCGACGATCGGCCGCAAGCTCTCCGAACCGCGCCCGATCGTCGTGCCGGTCCTGCGCGCGGGCCTCGGCATGCTCGAAGGCATGACCCGCCTGCTCCCGACGGCCGAAGTCGGCTTCCTCGGCATGCGCCGCGATGAAGACACCCTCGAGATCGAGACCTACGCGAACCGTCTGCCCGACGATCTGTCCGGCCGCCAGTGCTTCATCCTGGACCCGATGCTCGCCACCGGCCACACGATGGTCGCCGCAACGAACTACCTGCTCGAACGCGGAGCCAAGGACGTCACCTGCGTGTGCCTGCTCGCGGCCCCGGAGGGTCTGAAGGTCCTCGAGGAGTTCATCGGCGATCGCGCCGAGGTCTCGGTCGTCGTGGCCGCCGTCGACGATCACCTCAACGAGAAGTCGTACATCGTCCCCGGCCTGGGTGACGCGGGCGATCGCCTCTACGGCATCGTCGACTGACCGCTGTTCGCGCAGTGCGGGCCGTCCTCCTTCGCGAGGGCGGCCCGCACTGCGCATCGGATCGTCGCCGGGTCGTCCGGGTGAACGGGGGGCGGCGTGCCGCGGGGCGCCGAGGGCGGGACGGCGAGGCGGATCGGGCCTCGCCCGACCCGTCACTCGGCGAGCACGGCCCTCACTCGCCGGACATGGCCGCCGCCGACGCGAGGTTCGTCGCGGCGACCGGCGACATGAGGACCCGACCCGTACCGCGGTAGACATTCACCAGGCCCTCGCCCGACGCCATCGAGCCGATGAGCGAGCGTCCTGAGCGCTCGACGGTGAATTGCAGGCTCGGCGACCACGCCACCGCGAGCGGGCCGTCGATGCGGAGCTCATCCTCGTTGAGATCGACGGCGATGAGCTCGGCAGCCGGAACTGCGCACTCGAGTGCGACGACACCGGAGCCGAACAGCCCGAGGTTGAAGAGCCCCTCCCCTCCGCCGACGGCCGAGGACAGGTTGGAGCGGGCGATGAGCTTGTGCTCGATGCCGGCATCGCAGGCGAGGAACATCCCGTCCTCGACGACGAGTCCGCCGCCCCACTGGGCAAGATCCTGCAGGATGATGTGCCGCGTCGTCGGCTCCAGCACGACGAGGCCCGTGCCGGAATATTCGGGCTTGATCGCGGACTCGCCGGTCACCGCGCCCCGGAACATCTTGCCGATGAAGTCGCCCGCGCCTTTGACGCCGGTGTTCGCGGACACGCGCCCGGCCGTCCATTGCATCGCTCCGGCTTGAACCGTCACCGCGCCGCCCTGGAGTCCGATGACCAGCTGCTTGCGGCGCACATTCATCTGAGATTCGAAGAAGGCGCGCTGCGCGCTCGCGGTATCGACCGAGAGATCCTTCGCGTACTCGATGACCGAGAAGACACCGATCTGGGCGATGGTCGTGATGTCGTCATTGTCGGTGAAATTGTGGATCTGGAAAGTCATGAGGGTCCTTTGTCTCGACGGCCCGGACGGGTTCCGCCATTCATCCTAGAGCCCGCGAGCAGGCCCGGTTATCGGTGCCGAGCGCGGGAAGGGTCCCGCTGCTTGCTTCACCGGGCATTTTGAGGTCGAAGCGCGTAAAAAACGCCGTGAAGCAAGCACCGGGAGCCGAAGGGCCAAGACGCCCTCCTCATTCCACCGGCCGGGCCGGATCGGTGATCCAATCGCTCCACGAACCCACGTACAGTGCGGCCCCCTCGAGGGCACCGCTCGCTTCAGCGGCGAGAATGACGTGACTCGCCTGAAGGCCCGAACCGCAGTAGACGCCCACGTCGCCGGCATCGAGGGCGCCGACGCTCTCGAAACGGTCCACGAGCTCCTCCGAGTCGAGGAATCGTCCGGATTCATCCACGAGGGACAGGGCGGGAAGGGAACGCGCACCCGGAATGTGCCCGGCAACGGGGTCGACCGTCTCGTCCTCCCCGCGGAATCGATTGGCCGGTCGCGCATCGAGGAGCACTCCCGACGCGCTGATGCGCGCCGCACCCTCCGCGTCGATCAGGGGGCGGTGCCCGGCGACGGCACGGAAGTCGCCCGGGACGGCGTCGACCTGCCCGGTATGGACCGGGTAGCAGGCGTCCCGCCACGCCTTCCATCCGCCGTCGAGGACGCGGACATCCGAGTGCCCCGCCCAGGTGAGGAGCCACCAGGCGCGAGCGGCGGCGATCGAGAACCAGTCGTCGTAGACGATGACCGGACGCTCGCCGCTCACCCCCGCCAAGCGCATGGCGGTCTCGAAGACATCGAGGTCCGGAATGGGGTGGCGTCCTGTTCGCCCCGGTCGATGCGGTGCGGCGAGCGCCTCGTCCAGCGATACGTAGACGGCTCCCGGGATGTGCCCCGCGAGGTACTGGGCCCGTCCATCGACCTGCGATCCCGGGCCCGGGTAGCGGATGTCGAGGATGACGGGGGAATCCGGACCGGGCGAAGCGGCGGGGCGCTTCGAGGAGTCGATGAGCACGGGAATCGACCCCGTGACGGGGAACTCCCCGGGGTCGAGGTCGAGCAGGGCGACGAGGCCCTCGACGGAGAGGAGGGGTGAGCTCGAAGTGGCCATGGCCACACAGTACCCGTCGGCCCTGCCTCTTCTCGGCGGATGTCACGACCTGGGACTCGCCAACATCCCGGACATCCGAGGCGCTGATGTCCGATTCCCACTGAAACCCGCCCGCATATGACCGACTTGCGGCCAAGGTCCGGAACGCAGCGGTGGGGCCCGCGCGTTGCGAGCG
>NZ_JBNOYB010000019.1:0-19418 GCF_050312375.1 Schaalia sp. | reverse complement strand
CCGCCGCGCCCTCGAGGCCGATTACTTCGGGGAGTTCTCCGACTCGACCTTGAGCTCGCCGCTCTTGATCTGGTCGGTGAGCTTCACGATGTCGTCCTTGAGCTCCTGGGGGACCTTGGAGTCAAAGTCGTGGAAGGGGGCGATGGAGACGCCGCCGTTCTCAAGGGTGCCGACGTAGGGGGCGGAGGTGAACTTGCCCTCGACGGAATCGGTGACGGCCTGCTCGACGGAGGCGCCGATCTCCTTCATCACCGAGGTGAGGATGATCGAGGAGTAGTCGGGGCTGGTGAGGAACCAGTCGGAGTCGACGCCGATGATGTAGGTCGAGCCGTGCTCCTTCGCGGCTGCGGCGGCGCCGAGGCCGACGGGGCCGGCGACCGGCATGATGATGTCGGCGCCCTGGTCGATGAACTGCTGGGCCTGCTGCTTGCCGAGGGCCTGGTCGTCGAAGGACTGGGTGAAGGAGCCGTTCTGGCTGGCCTTGTCCCAGCCGAGGAGCTGGACGTTCGTGCCCTTGGCGGCGTTGTAGGCGGCGACGCCGTCGGCGAAGCCGTCCATGAAGACGGTGACCGAGGGGATCTGGATGCCGCCGAAGGTGGCGACCTTGCCGGTCTGGGTCATGCCCGCGGCCACGTAGCCGGCGAGGTAGGCGGCCTCGGCGGTGTTGAAGAGGAGCGGACGGCCGTTCTCGAGGACGACGGTGTTGAAGTCCGCGTCCGAGAAGGAGGAGTCGACGAGGGCGTAGTGGAGGTCCGCGTTCTGATCGGCGGAGTCGTGGAGCGCCTTCTCGATCTTGAAGCCGACGCCGATGATGAGGTTGCAGCCGTCGTCGACCATGGCTTCGACGTTCGGGACGAAGTCCGCGTCGGAGGAGGACTCGGCGGTGTTGACCGTGATGCCGAGCTTCTCCTTGGCGGCGGTCAGGCCGTTGTAGGCGGATTCGTTGAAGGACTTGTCGTCCCAGCCGCCGGCGTCGGAGACGGCGCAGGCCTTGAAAGAGGAGGCTTCGCCGGCGGTGGCGCCGGATTCGGCGGCGGGCTTGGCGCCGGAGGTGCAGCCGGCCAGGGCGAGCGCGGCGACTCCCGCGACTGCCAGGTACTTCGAGAGGGTTTTCATGGGTTTCCTCCAGTTGGGTTGTTCGTCGTTGAACAGCGCTGTTGCTTGAGCCTTCTTCGGCGCCGTCCTTGCGGAGCGTCGACATCCCGTGTGGAACGTTTGTAAAACTCCGAATTGACGTGTGACAAAATTATTCGAGGGTGGAACGGGACCTGTCAAGTCCCCTGGTCAATCGTGCAGACTCAAGAGGAGGTCGTCGCCCTCGGCGATGAACCCCATCCGCTCGAAATAGGCCGGATCGCTCGTCGCACTGCGCGCAAGGCGCAGCGCGGCGGGCACGGCCCGACGAACGCCCTCGTCGGAATAGAGGGCGCGCCCGGGAGTGAGATCGCGGTGGCGGTCGGTGACGTAGTCGAGCAGGACCCGACCCTCGTCGCCGTTGTTCACGTGGACGAACACACCCGCGATCTCATCCGCGCACATCATGAGATGAGCGCCGGCGGCGCTGAGATCCGAACGGGAGAAGCCCGGGAAGGCCTCCTCGATGCCCGCGGCGTGGACCTCGAGGAAGTCGCGGACGAGGGGCGAATCCGCCTCGGCCGGCACGAAGCGGTATTCACGCCCCCCGCGGCTCAGACGGTAGAGCCAATAGGCGTCGATGATCGCGATGACGGCGTTCATCGCCGCGTAGGGCCAGATGCCGAAGACGACGTTGTACACGGTCGCGATGAGCGATCCAGCGAGATTGAGCGTTCTGAAACGCCTGATCGAAGGGACGATGAGCGAGATGACGACGAGCGCCGATCCCGTCCAGCCGATGATCTCCCACCAGGGCATGAGTTCTCCTCCGTTCGGCGGCGGCGAGCCCTCGGGGATGAGGCCCGGGGAGGCGAGGCCGATGGCCCCGCCGAAGCGGTGTCTCGCCGTCGAGTTCCCGCCGTCGTTCGATAGCGGGGTTGGGTACGTTAGCAGCACCGCCGCGGTTCACCAAACCGCATCACGGCGCCCTGCGGCGTCGGGGGCCGGATGATTCCGGCCCCCGACGGAGCGCTCAGGCCGACTTGCGGCTTCTCAGAACGAGTCCCGAGACGAGGAGCAGCGGCACTGCGAGGAGCAGGGTTCCCCCGACGAGGCCCGTCTTCGCAAGTGAGGAGCCCTTCGAGTCCGCGGATGCGGTAGCGGGTTTCGTCGCGGCGGTGTTCGCGACTCCGGGGTCGCCCCCTCCGGGCTGCGTCGTTCCCGCATCCGTCTTCGCCAGAACCTTCAGGGCGGATTTTGCAACCGCACCGTTATCTTCATCGACGAGGACGATCGTGTGATCCCCGGTGGGAGTCGAGGCCGAGAGGCGATGCGTGAAGCGCGCGACGCCCTTCTCGTCCGCCTTGACCTTTCCGATGACGATCGGGTCGGAGTGGAGCTCGGCGCGGACCCAGTGGCCGGGGACGAAGCCCTCGCCGAGGATCTCGATGCTCTCGCCCTGAGCCGCCTCGGGACGATCCACGCTGGCGGTCGGCCCGGCGGGCTTCCCCTCGCAGATCACCTTCGCACTCAACCCGGCCGTCTCATCGATCACGCGACCGAAGTCGGTCTCGACGATCAGCGGGGCGTCGACGATCTCACCGGGCTCGCCGGAGGTGCACACGCCCTTGGCGACGACCTCGACGACGGCGCGGCCGGCGCCGTCGGTGGTGATGACCGAGGCCTCATCGGAGGCGTGCTCTTCGAGGAGGGAGTTGTCGACCTCCGCTTCGGAGAACTCCCCTCCGAGGCGCGCCTTCACCTTCTGGGTGACGGAGGGCCCTTCGGTGAAGGACAGGCCGCGGAGCTCGACCTTGACCGTCGCCCCGTCCTTGACGGGTTCGGAGGGCAGGGTCACGCCGATCGAGGACTTCAGGGCGCGGGGCTTGAGGCCCGAGTGCTTCCCGAGGTACTCGTTGAACTTGTCGCGGTCGAGGTGACCGGTGTTGACCGCGGGGCCGTTCGCCTTGAGGGCGTCGAAGGAGTCGCCGCCCGCGAGGAGGAAGGTCACCGAGCCGATCGTGTAGTTCCTCTCGGGATCGAGGGGCGCCCCGTCGATGGTCACCGAGGTGATCCTCTTCCCGAACTCGGCGCTCGGATCGTAGGTGTAGCGCACGTTCTCGGAGATGCCGAGCTTGAGCATCGGACGCGAGTTCTGCGAGTTGAGGTTCGTCTTCCACTGCTCCTCGAGCATCTGCTTGACCTGGGCACCGCTCAGGGTCACGTAGCCGAGCTCGTTCGAGAAGGGCATGACGGCGTAGGACTGGGCGTAGGTGACCGTTCCGTCCTCGTTCGGAACGAGGTCGGCGCGCAGGCCTCCGGCGTTGATGATGCCGAAGTCGACCGGCTTGCCGTCCGTCGTGGTGATCGTCTCCCGCATGGCGTCGGCCACGAGGTCGCCGAGGCTCGACTCGACGCCGCGGTTCGATCCCGGATCGGTCTTGTCCCCGGGAGCGGTGAAGACGCCGCGCTTGAAGGTCTCGGCGTAACCGGTGCCGACGACCCTCTTGCCCGCCTCCTTCGAGTCGGCGACGGCCTTGTCGACCACGGCCTTGGTGTCCTCGGCCTCGCCGCATTCGGCGACCTTCGCCGCCGGGATGAGGATGGAGTCGGCCGACAGGACCTTCTTCTCGACCGGGTCGTAGGAGATCCTCACGAGACCGAGGTTGTCGGTGTAGGAGCCCGAGGCGATGCCCGCGAGGAGCGGATTCTTCGAATCGAGCTTCTCAGCGGAGTCGACCTTGTCGAACTCGTAGGGGACGTGGGTGTCGCCGCCCATGATGGCGTCGACGTTCGCGCCGACCTTCGGGTAGTTGTTCTTCACGTCGTCGTCGAGCATGGCGACGACGATCTGGGCCTCGCCGGATTCCTTGATCTTCGCGGCGAGGGCGTCGATCTTCGCGATGGGATCGGTGAAGACCAGGCCCTCCGTGGTGCCCGGGGCGAGCTTGTAGGGGACGTCCTCGGCGATGGCGCCGATGAAGGCGACCTTGACGCCCGAGGGGGATTCCCAGACCTTGTACTCGCCGAGGTAGGGGTGCTTCTGCTCTCCCCAGGTCCCCATGCCCTCGACGTTCGCGCCGAGGTAGGGGAAGCCGACCTGAACGTATTCGGAGGGGTTGGAACCGTCGACGCGCTGCTTGAAGACCGCCTGGCCCATGTCGAGCTCATGGTTCCCGATCGTGGAGGCGAGGGGCTTGAGTGTGTTGAGGGCGGCGATCGTCGGGTTGTCCTTGAGGGAGCCCGAGGTGTAGGGCGAAGCCCCGATGTTGTCGCCCAGGAGCGTCAAGGACGAGTTCGGGTTCTTGCCCCTCGCGTCCTCGAGGTAGCACTTCATCGCGGGAAGGCCCGCCTCGACGATCTTCTCCTTCTTCTTCACCTGCTCGATGTGGCCGTGGACATCGGTGAGGTTGTAGAGATCGAGGGTGACGGGGCCGACGGGCGGCAGCGGCGCGTCCTCGTACACCTTGAGCCCGACGATCTCCGGATTGTGGTCCGAGGAGCGGAAGGGGTTGTCCTTCTCGAAGAGGAGATGCGCGTTGTAGTTGGCGCGCGAGTACTCGAAGGCGACGGCTTCTTGGGCGTTGAGGGCCCAGGAGCCGACTTCGGCGATGAGGGGGTGCGCCGCGGCGTTGGCGAAGACGTGGTCGAGGGATCCGGAGCGTCCGCCGTAGACGTAGGAGGCGTCCGTCGATCCCGATTCGCGCGTCCAGCCGGCAGAGGTGAGGACCTTCAGCGGGTCCTCCTGCGAGTAGGAGTTGAAGTCGCCGACGAGCAGGGTCGGCGTGTCGGCGAACTTCTCCGCGAACTTCGCGAGAGCCGTGGCCTGGGCGACGCGGACGGCGTTGGCATTGCCCTGGCCGTCGCCGTTGTCGGTGTTGCCCTCTTCCATCCCCTTGGGCACTGACCCCTTGGACTTGAAGTGGTTCGCGATGAGGACGAATTCCGTCCCCTTCTTCCCGTCCTTCTCGACCGGCGCGAATCGCTGGGCGAGGGGCTGGCGGGCGAGCTTCGTGAAGGCCGCGTCGTCGAGGATCTCGGACTCGCCGACGGTCTTGACCGTGGCGGGCTTGTAGATGTAGGCGATGCGGATGACGTCTTCATCGGCGGGCACGGTCTTCGGGCTGGGCACGTGGGTCCACACATCGTCGCCCGCCGCCTGGTTGAGGGCCGACACGAGGTTCTTGAGCGCCTCGTCGCGGTCCTTGCCGAGGACCGCCTGCGAGTTCTCGATCTCCTCGAGGGCGACGACGTCGGCGTTGAGGGCGTTGATGGCGAGGACGATCTTGGCCTGCTGGTTCAAGAAGGCGTCCTTGGAATGGGCGCCGCGGACCTTGCAGTTCTTCGCGGTGAGCAGGTTGCCGAGGCGATCGGCGTAGCCCTTGCATCCCGGCTCGTCCTCGCCGAGGTCGGAGAAGTAGTTGAGGACGTTGAAGGTCGCGACGCGGATGTCACCGGCGACTGAGGGGGCGCTCGGGCGCTCGCCCGAGATCGTCACCGGCGACTTCGCCGGCTGCGCAGCGACCTTAGTCGTCGGCTGGAGGACGAAGGCGCTGTTGCGCACATCGAGGATGACGGGGTCGTTGAAGGTCGCGCGGTAGCCGACGCGCGCGGGAGCGTTGTTCGCAAGGTAGGCGAGAGGGAGTTCTTTCGCCGCTTTCGCGGTGGAGAAGTTCGTGTTCGCGCCGTCATCGAGGGCGATCTGCTTGGCCGCGTTGGCGGCCTCGTAGGCCTTGGCCTCCTCGCCCGGCGCGACGACGTCGGTGGCGGCCCTCAAAGGCTCGGTCCCGGGGGTGAGCATGAGGGTGCCGTAGGTGTTGGCGGTGTAGTTGTCGGTGATCGTCCAGGCACCTTCGGGCTTGACGAGCATCGATTCGAGGGCTTCCATCTGAGCGGCCGTGGGGACCTGGCTCAAGGGCGTCGGCGCAACCGGCTTGCAATCCTTAACGCTATCGATCGAGCTCGCCCCGATCTGAGTCAAGGAAGGGGTTTCGGCGCTGATCTTCTTCTTCGGGTCGTTCTTCGGGTATTCGCCGACGGTACCGCCGACGTCGACGCAGTCGCCGATCTGCGGCATGGTGAAGCCCTTATTGCCGACGTAGACGAAGAGGGCGTCCGAGGCTGCGCGGTTCGGGTCCCAGGCGCCGCCGGTGCCGGGGGTCTGGATGGTGAAGCCGTCGAAGGTCGCGGTCAGGCCGTCTTCGCCCTTGGGGTAGACGGCGGTGACGATTCCGCGCGCGTAGACCTTCTTGCCCGAGAGGGCGGAATCGTCGGCCTCCCCGGTCTTCTGGATCTCGGTGATGGGGGTGAGGGGCTGACCGGAGGCGGTGGTGTCGCCGGCGGGAGCCCGCATCTCCGCGGGAGCGGACTGCGGGGCTTCAGCGGTGTTCGCGCCCTCGGCGGCCGTCGGCTCTTCAGCCTTCTCATCGGATCGGGTCGCTTCAGCGCCGGCTCCGTTCGCGGCCGCAGGGGCATCGGCGTCAGTCCCGGCGGGGGCGGCGCCCGCTTCCGCGGTGCTTGCAGCGCCCTCGTCCCCGGGGGCCGCGGCGGTCTCCGGGGTGTTCGCGGCTTCATCCGCCGAGGCGACGGGGGCCTCGGGCGATCCGGAGGCGAGTCCGTCCGGAGCGTCGACGGCGTGAGCGGTCAAGGGCATGGTCGCGAGGGCGATAGCGGCTACCGCACTCACCGCCCCTCTTCGTATTGGTGCGCGCACTTGTTTGTTCCTCTCCTTTTCACTGCCCCGCTGCATTGCGGTCCTCCCGACCCTGGGACACGCTTCTTTACATGCCGACAAGGTTGAGATTGACAAATGTAGCGCCCAAAGGAGGGTTTGAGAAGATTACCCGGGAGACATCCCGCAACTTTTCGGCGCACCGGCGAAGATTGACATATTCCTGCCACAGCGCTGCGCGGGCCCGGAAGGCGGGAATCGCCCGCCCGGCGCGGGGTCGGCGAAGAGCGCCACGAAGCGCGACCGGTCGGCTCCGGGCCTCACCGGGCCCGCGAGGATCAGATCCTCAGCCGCCCGAAGGATGGTACGGGCCGACGACGACCTCGACCTTCTGCAGGTCCTTCACCTCGGAGTAACCCGTGGTCGCCATCGCGCGCCGCAGGGCGCCGACGAAGTTCAAGGAGCCGTCCGCCCTCGTCGAAGGGCCGTAGAGGATCTGTTCGAGGCTTCCCGAGGTGCCGACGTGCACCCTCTGCCCCCGCGGCATGTCCGGATGCGTGGCCTCCGAGCCCCAGTGCCACCCCCGCCCCGGCGCTTCGCTCGCACGGGCCAGGGCCGCGCCGAGCATGACGGCGTCGGCGCCGCAGGCGATCGCCTTCGTCAGGTCCCCGGACCTGCCGATCCCGCCATCGGCGATGACGTGGACGTAGCGCCCGCCGGACTCGTCCATGTAGTCGCGCCGGGCCGCCGCGACATCGGCGATCGCCGTCGCCATCGGCGCATGAACCCCGAGCGAGCGCCTCGTCGAATGGGCCGCTCCCCCGCCGAAACCGACGAGGACCCCGGCCGCCCCCGTGCGCATGAGATGGAGCGCGGCGGTGTCCGTGCACACTCCCCCGACGATCACCGGGACGTCCAGCTCGTAGATGAATCGCTTGAGGTTCAGGGGCTCGGCGCGGCTCGACACGTGCTCGGCCGAGACCGTCGACCCGCGGATCACGAACAGATCGACGCCCGCATCGACGACGTGACGCCAATAGCGTTGCGTGAGCTGCGGCGACAGCTTGCCCGCGACGACGACGCCCGCCTCGCGCAACTGCTTGAGCCGGGCGGTGATGAGCGAGGGCTTGATCGGCTCGGAGTAGACCTGCTGGAGGCGGGCGATCGACTCGTCCTCGCCAAGATGGGAGATCTCCTCGAGGAGCGGCTCGGGATCCTCGTAGCGGGTCCACAGGCCGTTGAGGTCGAGGACGCCGATGCCGCCGAGGCGGCCGAAGGCGATCGCCGTGTCCGGACTCATCACCGAATCCATCGGCGCCGCCATGATCGGGATGTCCACGTGGTAGGCGTCGATCTGCCAGCCGACGTTCACATCCTCAGGATCACGGGTGCGTCTGGAGGGGACCAGCGCGATGTCATCGAGCGTGTACGCGCGTCGTCCCCGTTTACCCCGTCCGATCTCGACTTCACTGCTCACGCGCCGATCCTATCGGCACGGGCGCTCGGAGGAACGGGATTCGGCATGGACGGGCCCGCAGATGCCCGCATGGGGGGATCCGAGGGCGGGGCGGACGGAAACGCCCCTGCCATGGCGCACACTAGGAGCATGAACGAGACGGCGGATTGGCTGCACATGCCCTGGCTGGGCTTCGACACGGAGACGACGGGCGTCGATCCCTTCGAGGATCGCCTCGTCACCTGCGCCCTGGTCCTGAGGATGGGCGGCATCGACACCGGCAGGCCCGACCGGGTCCACACATGGCTCGCGGATCCGGGAGTCGAGATCCCCGCGACGGCGACCGCCGTCCACGGCATCTCGACCGAGAAGGCGCGCGCCGAGGGGCGCCCCGTCGACGAGGCCCTCGATGAGATCGCCGCGACCCTCGTCGAACACTGGCGCAGGGGGTATCCGGTCGTCGCCTTCAACGCCTCCTACGACCTCACACTGGTCGACGCCGAGCTCGCCCGGCACGGGCTGGGCACCTTCGCCCAGCGGCTCGGCCGCGAAGCGGGACCGATCATCGACCCCCTCGTCCTCGACCGTCACTTCGAGCGCTACCGCAAGGGGAAGAAGACCCTCACCCTCGTCGCCCCCGCCTACGGGGTCGAGGCCTCGCCCGATGCCCACACCGCCGAGGTCGATGTGGCGATGACCCTCGACGTGCTCGCGGCCATGGCCGCCAAGCACACGGACCTGCAGGGCCTCGACGCCCGCGAGCTCCAGGCGGCGCAGACCCGATGGCACCGCGAGTGGGCCGAAGGCCTTGCAGAGTACCTGCGCAAGCAGGGACGCGATGCCTCCATCGACCCGTCATGGCCGATGCTCACGGCGGACTCCCAGTCCCGGTAGGCCGTCGAGAGGGCTTAGGCCCTCGCGAGGGCGTAGGCCGTCGAGAGGGCGGGGCCGGATCCGCGGTCCCGCCCCGGGGCCTCACTTCGTCTCGATGATGTCCTTCCACGTGCGCCGTTCGCCGACGAGGATCTCGAAATGGCGGTTCTGCTCGGCGATCGCGGCATCCGTCGCCGGGTTCTTGATGAGGGCCGCGAGGACTTCGGGAGCCGCGGTGATCGCGCCCACGCCCTGACGGACGAGTTCGAGGACCTGCTCGGAGTTCTTGAAGGAGGCCGCGAGCACGTCGGTCTCCATGCCGTAGGACTTCAGGGTCCGGTGGATCTCCGTGGCGACGCGGACGCCGTCGATGCCGAAGTTGTCCATGCGGTTGACGTAGGGGGCCACGTAACGCGCGCCCGCCTTCGCCGCCATGAACCCCTGCATCGAGGAGTGGATGCCCGTCGCCGTGACCTGGATCCCCTCGGCGACGATCCGCGGGATCGCCGCGAAGCCCTCACGGGTCACGGGGAGCTTCACGAAGAGGTTCCCGGGGATCTCCGAACGGAGCGCCTTCGCCTCCTCGACCATGTCGGCCGCCCGTTCCGACACGAGCTGAACGTGGAGCTGGGCGCCCTCGGGAAGCACGTCCTGGATCTGGTGGAGCAGTTCGAGCGGTTCCTTGCCCTCGCGGTACAGGATGGTCGGGTTCGTCGTCACACCATCCACCGGAAGGTAGGTCAGCGTCTCTTGGATCGCCTGAACGTTGGCGTGATCGATGAGCATGAGCATGGGATTCACCTTCCCGGGTTCAACGGTGGAACGGCACGATGTTCACGCGAGGGTGACCGTCGTCACTGGCCATACTAATGGCCCCGCTGCCGCGGTCGAAACCGCGGACGGCGGGGCCATGCGCTCAGGGTCTCAGCCCTTCGCGCCCGAGGAGTGGTAGTTCGGCGCTTCGCTCGTCATCTGGACGTCATGCGGATGGGACTCGCGAAGGCCCGCCGAGGTGATCCGGACGAAGCGCCCGTTCGCCTTGAGCGCGGCGATCGAGGAGGCGCCCAGGTAGAACATCGTCTGATGCAGGCCGCCGACGAGTTGGTAGACGACCGATGCGAGCGAGCCCGTGTACGGGACCTGCCCCTCGATGCCCTCGGGGACGATCTTGTCATCGGAGGACACGTCCGCCTGGAAGTAGCGGTCCTTCGAATAGGACTTGCGGCCGCGCGAGCTCATCGCGCCGAGCGATCCCATGCCGCGGTAGCGCTTGAACTGCTTGCCGTTCGTGAAGACGACCTCGCCCGGGGATTCCTCGCAGCCCGCGAGCAGGGAGCCGAGCATGACCGTGTCCGCGCCGGCGACCAGGGCCTTGCCGATGTCGCCGGAGTACTGGAGGCCGCCGTCGGCGATGAGCGGGACGCCCGCGGGCCCGCAGGCCTTCGCGGCCAGTGCGATCGCGGTGATCTGGGGGACGCCGACGCCGGCGACGACGCGGGTCGTGCAGATCGAGCCAGGTCCGACGCCGACCTTGACCGCGTCCGCGCCCGCATCGATGAGGGCCTGAGCGCCCTCGGTCGTCGCGACGTTCCCGCCGATGACCTCGACGCCGGCGAAGATCGGGTCGGACTTGATGCGGCGGATCATGTCGAGGGCGAGCTTCGCGCCGCCGTTCGCGGTGTCGACCACGAGGACGTCGACGCCCGCCTCGGCCAGGGCGGTCGCACGCTCCCAGGTATCACCCCAGTAGCCGACGGCCGCGCCGACGACCAGGCGTCCGCGCTCGTCCTTCGTGGCGTTCGGGTACTGCTCCGTCTTGACGAAGTCCTTGACGGTGATGAGGCCGGTGAGGCGGTCATCGTCGTCGACGATCGGGAGCTTCTCGATGCGGTGCTCGGCGAGGAGGGCCTTGGCGTCCTCGCGGGAGATGCCGACGCGCCCGGTGACGAGGCGTTCGCGGGGGGTCATGCAGTCGCGGACCGTCAGGGCGGACCACTGCGCCTGGGGGACGAAGCGCAGGTCGCGGTTCGTAATGATGCCCAGGAGAGCGCCGTCCTCCCCGACCACGGGCAGTCCGGACACGCGGTAGTGGCCGCACAGCTCGTCGAGTTGCTCGATCGTCGCCTCGGGACCGACGGTCACGGGGTCTTCGACCATTCCCGATTCGGAGCGCTTCACGAGGCGCACCTGCTGGGCCTGGTCCTCGATGGAGAGGTTGCGGTGGAGGATGCCGATGCCGCCCTGACGGGCCATGGCGATCGCCATCCGGGATTCGGTGACCGTGTCCATCGCCGCCGAGAGGAGGGGGACGCGGAGGGAGATCTTCTTCGTGAGGCGCGAGGTCGTGTCGACCGTGGAGGGCACGACATCGGTGAGCTCGGGCAGAAGAAGGACGTCGTCGTAAGTGAGGCCTGTCAGGCCGAAGGGATCATTCGCAGAAAAGTCGCCCATGTGCAGAGTCTAGGCGCCCGCCGCCCGCACCGGAAAACCGGGGAAGGGCTTCGCACAGCGTTCAGTGGGGAGCATCACGTCGGAGTCGGCCGTCCTCGCGCTCCCCCTCCTCACCGCCGAGGGGGCCGACGCTCCACGGGTCTCAGGCGCTCGCGAGGGCGGCCGCGAACCCGGGGGCGAGGGGGATCCTGGGGAGGAGGAGCATCTGGGCGAGGTGATAGGCGTCGGCCTTGCCGGCCCAGACCGTCGTCGAGGGCGCGCCGTCGCCGCCGAGTTCGTGAATCCAGCGGCCCGGGGCCTCGTGGAGGTACTGATCCGCCCAGGCCGCGAAGCGGGCGAAGCGCTCCGATTGGATCCCCGTCTGCTCCTCGTCGCCCCGTTCCTCATCGACGACGCCCAGGGCGTAGGCGGCGTTCACCGCCTCGCAGACCACCCAGTGCATGCGGGTCTTAACGACGGGCCGCCCGTCGAAGTCGGTCGTGTAGACGATGCCGCCGACGCCCTCGTCCGTCCAGCCGTCGGAGTCGGCGCGATTGACGAGCTCGCGGGCGACGTCGATCATCCATGCGCCAGGCGCATCGCCCACGGCGACGAGGGCGGCCCGCGTGTGCAGGATGAGGCGCGCCCATTCGAAACCGTGCCCCGGCGTGGCCCCGTAGGGGCGGAAGGGGTCGGCCGGATTGTCGGCGAACATCTCCGGCTCCACGACCCATCCGGGTCCGAAGTGCTCGGGGAGGCGCCATCCGAAACGCGCGCCGAGGTCGGCGACGAAACGGCACATCTCGCGAGCGCGGTCGAGCCAGATCCTCTCACCGGTCGCATCCCATGCGGCGAGGTAGGCCTCGACGGTGTGCATATTCGCATTGAGGCCCCGATAGGCCTCGCACTCGCTGAAGTCCAGGTTCCAGGAGTTCCTCACGCGGCCGAAGGAGGGCTCCCACCAGTGGCGGTCCTGGTCCTTGAGGGCTTCGTCGAGGAGGGCCCGCGCGCCCTCGAATCCCGCGCAGCTCGCCGCGGCCGCGGCGAGGATGACGAAGGCGTGGGCGTAGGCCTCTTTGCGCGCTCCTTCGACCGGCGCGTCCCCCGCGGGGACGAGGGCCGAGTACCAGCCCCCGTGCTCGTCGTCGTGGAAAGGTCCTGCGAGGGCGTCGAGCCCGTGGCGCGCGAGTTCGGCGGCCCCTTCGATCCCGCGCATCGAGGCGAGGGTGAAGACGTAGGTCATGCGGCAGGTGATCCACAGTTCGATGGGGGCGCCTGCTTCGATCGTGCCCTCGGCGTCGAGGGTGCCGAATCCGCCGGGGCAGCGCGAGGCGGAGGCGAATCCGACGAGGGCCTCGAAGTCCTCGGCGAAGGCGTCGAGTAGGGCCTCTTCCCTCCAGGGTGTCCTCATGTCGGCTCCCGAAATGCGTCGTCGCGTGCGATGGGGCGGAAGGCCAGCGCCTCCGGCTGACTTCACGGTAGCACCGGGGAGGCCGCCGGGGTGTGCGCCTCGGAGGTCTGCGCGGCTCAGGCGTCGAAGGATGCGAGGTCCGCGCCGGGCGCGAGGACGGCCAGGGTCTCTTCGACGCATGCGGCCGGGGTCCTCACCCGCAGGACCCTGCC
Source organism: Schaalia sp. (assembly GCF_050312375.1). Taxonomy (NCBI): domain Bacteria; kingdom Bacillati; phylum Actinomycetota; class Actinomycetes; order Actinomycetales; family Actinomycetaceae; genus Schaalia; species Schaalia sp. The sequence continues at coordinate 6,291 of NZ_JBNOYB010000019.1, read as the reverse complement.
GTCGACGACGACGGGCGCATCTGCCCCGACGAGGAGGACGTCGAGACTGCAATCCTCGGCGAGGAAGGAGATGAAGCGCTCGCAGCTGGTGCCCGTTCCCATGACGATGGCGAGGGTGACGGGGTGGGCGTCGTGGAAGCGCTTGAAGCGCTCGGAGCCCGCTTCGCCCTCGATCGACTCGCTCGCGAGCACGCGCGCATCGATCCCGTACCAGCGCAGAGCGACTCCGACGACGTGCGCGCCGACCTCGTGGGCGAGATCGGTGAGGATCGCGACGGAGCCTTCGGGGCCGTCGTGGGCCGGGATCGAGTCCGCGACCGCTGCGAGGAGGTCGAGGAAGGCGGTGCGCAGCACGGTCGAGGGCGCACAGCCCGGCAGTTCGCCGTCTTGGACGGCGCGAAGGCGCTCGAGGGCGGGGGCGACCAGTCGGCTCCAGGTGTGCACGAGCCCCTCGGTCGACACTGCGGCTTCGAGGACCCGCCTCAGCTGGGCGGAACGGCAGCGGCAGGAGACCTCGACGAGGTCCTGGATGGAATGGGGCGCCGGGGGCTCCTCTGCGGCGGGAGGGGAGTCGGCGAGGGAGAGCACGGTGGCGGCGGCGTCGGATGGGGAGACTCCCGCATGGACGAGATCGACCATTTTGGCCAGGCGCGCGATATCGGCGGGCAGATAGCGGCGGTGGGATCCTGCGCGCCGCTCCCCCGGGCCCAGGCCGTAGCGGCGCTCCCATGTGCGCAGGGTCGAAGGGGAGATGCCCAATCGCATCGACACCGCGGTGACGGTCAGGGGCGCTTCGACGGCGGATGATGCCGCTTGAAGATGCGTCCTCGGCATCGCTCCCCTCCTCCTGCGTGTCGGTTCCGGCTCCGGTGGTGCTGCGGCGGAAGCGGGAGGTTTCCTCCCGGCGTCCCTCACTGTGTGATTGTTGCGCCTTGCAGGCGGCTTCGCCACTTGAACGAGGGTGAGACTCTTCGCGGCGGCGGATCGTCTTGTTCATCTCTTGTTCAGGATCGATTCCCAGGATTTCGAACAGTAATTTCAGCTTACTCTCAGCTTGAGCGTCGATTCTGGGAATCTCCTTGGAATATGTGAACGACTCTTGAACAACTTGCGCACAATAAACTAGTCTGAACGAGGTCGCACGGGGAGAGTCCCCGGCAGCGTCCACCGAATGCGAGGTGCCCTATGACCGACGTCTCCCGACTCCCCGGCCCGATGATGGAAGCCTGGGACTGGCAGTACGACGGAGCCTGCCGCGACCTCGACACCGAGCTCTTCTTCCACCCCGAGGGCGAACGCGGCTCGACCCGCCGCCGCAGGGCGGCGAATGCGAAGGCCGTCTGCGCGGCCTGCCCCGTCATCGACCAGTGCCGCGAATACGCTCTGGCGGCGCAGGAACCCTACGGGATCTGGGGCGGCATGACCGAAGAGGAGCGCCGCGAAGAGATCCGCTCGACCTCGAGGACCCGCAGGGCCTCCTGATCTCCTTCTGCTTCACCCCGGGCGGGGGCGCTCCAGCGCGCCCCCGCCCTTTCCATGACAGACTGACGGGGAAATGTCCCCGTCATGGAGAAACCCCCAGTGTCCGAAACCCCGATTCCCGCACGCCGTTCACGATCGCCCCTCATCGCGATCCTCCTCCTCGTGATCGCAGCGCTCATCCTCGCCCTCGGCGTCCTCATCGTCGACCGCCAGAGGCTGAACGCCCGGCTCGACGAGGCGCAGTCCGCCCTCGCCGCTTCCGCCGCAGGGACCACCGGGGCCGCGGGGAGCGCTGAGGGAAGCCGCACCCCCGCGGCCTCGGACGAGCTCGCGATCCCCTCAGCGACCGACCCGGCGCAGCTCGAGATCATCCGCGCCCAGGCGAGGCGCGACCCGGACGACCCCCAGGCCTTCGGGAAGGCCGATGCACCCGTCGTCATGGTGCTCTACTCGGACTTCGCGTGCCCCTACTGCACGCTCTTCGCCAAGGAGGTCGAGCCCGGGCTCGCCGACCTCATCAACAACGGCACCCTCCGCATCGAATGGCGCGACCTCGCCCAGATCACCCAGACCTCGCCGCTCGCCGCTCGGGCGGGACGCGCCGCAGCGGCTCAAGGCCGGTTCTGGGAGTTCCACGACGCCGTCTACGCCGCAGCGGGCGAAGGCGAGCACCCCGAATACACCCAGGAGAACCTCCTCGAGTTCGCTCGCGCCGCGGCGGTCCCCGATCTCGACGCCTTCACGGCGACGATGAACGCCGAGGAGACGAAGACAGCCGTCGAAGAGGCGAAGACCAAGGCCTACTCGATCGGCGTCCAGGGGACCCCCTTCATGTTCATCGGCGACGCCTTCGTCTCGGGATACCGCGAACTGGACGTCATCCGCGCAACGGTGCTCGCCCAAGCGGAAGCCGCGAAGTGAGCGGCATCAGTCCGCTGGCGGCCCTCGTCGGCGGGATGCTCACCGTTCTCGCGCCCTGCTCGGTGATGGTGCTCCCCGCGTTCTTCTCCTACGCCTTCCAATCGAAACGAGCGCTCCTGGCCCGAACGGGCCTCTTCTGGGCGGGTCTTCTGCTCGCGCTCGTCCCGCTGGGCGCGGCCTTCGGAGCGAGCGGCGCCTTCCTCGCCGATCGGCTCGGCCTTTTCGCGCGCCTGGCCGCCCTCCTCGTCGTCCTTCTCGGGATCCTCGAGGTGGCGGCGATCGAGCTGCCGCGCCCCCGGCGTCGGACGCGGCCCGGGGCGCGCCCGGGGCCGGCTTCCAGGGACCTCACGAGTCCCGGGGCGATCGTCCTGCTCGGGGCCGGTTACGGCCTCGCGGGAATCGGCTGCGCAGGCCCCATCCTCGGCGCGATCCTCGTCACGGCGGGATTCGGGGCCTCGCCGTGGCAGGGCGCCCTCCTCATGGTCCTGTACGCGACCGGAATGGCCGTCCCCCTCGGGCTCCTCGCGCTCGTCTGGCGGGCGGGACGCTTATCGGAGCGCGCATGGCTGCGGCCCAGGCCGCTGCGTATCTTCGGACGGGAATCCACCTGGACGAACCTCGTCTCCGGCATGCTGCTCATCGGCCTGGGCATCGCGCTCGGCTGGTCCGGGGCCTCCAACCCGCTCGGCGGTCTCGTTCCCGCTTCGCTCCTGGCATCGTGGGAGGAGTCCGTGCTGCGCTTCGCCTCATTCATCCCGGCGTGGGCGCTCCTCTTCGCTCTTGTCGCACTCGCAGGCGCCCTTTGGTTCGCATGGCCGCGACGCGCTGGCGATCCGCTCGGCTCCGCTGATCCGGGCGCCTGCGCCGACCCGGGCCGGGAGTCGGACGCGGAGTAGAACCGCGCCCCTGAGGACGGAAGGGGAGGACGGGAAGGAGAAGGGGCGGCGTCCGAAGACGCCGCCCCTCAGGACTGCTCAGGCGAAGACGCCGAAGCGATCAGCGCTCGACGATCGCGAGGACGTCGCGAGCGGAGAAGATCTGGTACTCCTCGCCCGCGTACTTGACCTCAGTGCCGCCGTAACGCGAGTAGATGACCGTGTCGCCGACCTTGATGTCGAGCGGGACGCGGTTCCCGTTGTCGTCGATGCGGCCGGGACCCACGGCGACGACTTCACCCTCCTGCGGCTTCTCCTTGGCGTTGTCCGGGATGATGAGACCCGAGGCGGTGGTGCGCTCAGCTTCGAGCTGGCGGATGACGATGCGGTCCTCGAGGGGCTTGATGGAGATCGACACTGTCGCTCCCTTTCCTAGATGAAGAACGAACTCGTTCCTCGCCCGCCGTCGCGGGGGTCGGGTGAGGAACCCGATCGCGGCGTCGGCCGCGCTCCACCACCGAGCATAGGCGCGCATTGGCACTCGAGCAAGCCGAGTGCCAAAGCCTGTGCGTCTCTCCGCCCTGCCCCTCCGGAGTGAGGTGCGCATGCGACAATCTGCACGTGCCCACCGCCTCCGAACTCCTGCGCTCACCCGAAGGCCGCCGGCTCCTCCGCGACTCGGCCGCATACGAGGAGGAGGCGGCCGTACGCCCGCTCGCGCTCGGCGAGAAGCTGCGCGCCCGAGGCGTCGACCCCGCACTCGCGACCGCGGTCGCCGCGCAGATCGCCCTGCGCGCCCGCGCCCGCGCCAAACTCGGCGACGTCGCCGCCCGCATGCTCTTCACCCGTGACGGGCTCGAGCAGGCGACCCGCCTGGAGGTCGCCCGAGAGCACGCGAGGCGCTTTCGCGAAGCGGGGGCGAACCGCGTCGCGGACCTCGGCTGCGGTATCGGCTCGGATTCGAGGGCGCTCGCCGAAGCAGGCCTCGGCGTCCTCGCCGTCGACCTCGATGCCGAGACCGCCGCCCTCGCCGCCGAGAATCTCTCGGACTACCCCCGGGCGCAGGTCCGTCAGGGCGATGTCACCGCCCTCAGCATGGCTGAGCTCGCGGCTCAGGGGGTCGACGCCCTCTTCGCCGACCCCGCGCGCCGCTCGGGGATCGCGAGGGGAGGGGGTCGCATCCACGATCCGGAGTCCTGGTCCCCTCCCCTGTCCCAGGTGCTCTCATGGCGAGCGACGATCCCGATGCTCGGAGTCAAAGTCGCCCCCGGCATCGCGCACGCCGCCCTGCCCGAGGATGCGCGCGCGGAGTGGACCTCCGTGAACGGCTCCCTCGTCGAGGCGGCGATCTGGACGGGTCCTCTGGCGCTCGAGGGCCCGGGGCGATCCGCTCTCGTCATCTCGGGGACGAGGGCGGAGCGCCTCGACGAGGAGGGCGCCCGTCCCGCCTGCGCGCCCGTGCGCCCCGCAGAGATCGGAGCTCTGGGGCGCTACCTGGGCGAGCCGGATGACGCGGTGATCCGGGCCGGTCTCGTCGCGCGCCTGGCCGAGCTCAGCGGGGCGCGTCTCATCTCCGAGGCGATCGCCTATCTGAGCGCCGAGGCTCCGACGGATTCGCCCTTCCTCACCTGGTTCGAAGTCGTCGAGGTCGTGCCTTTGAAGGCGAAGGCGATCAGCGCGGCCCTCAGGGGTCTGGGCGTCGGACGAGTCGAAGTGAAGAAGCGCGGCGCGGACATCGACCCCGCCGCCCTGCGGGCGTCGCTGAGGCTCGACGGCGATCAGGACGCGGTCGTCATCGCGACTCGTGTCGCGGGCAGGCATCGGGCGATCATCGCGCGAAGGCGGGTCTGATCCCCGTTCGGCCCGCCGATCGATCCTGCGGAGCAGGGGCGCCGCCGGAGGAGGGGCCTCAGCGCGGCGGCATCGAGGTCTGCGTGAGGGGCATGCCCGAGTCCGGCGAGAAGTCCCAGTCGGAGGGGGCGACCCCTGCGGCGAGGAGCTCGGTGCCCATCGCCGCGATCTGGGCCCCGTTGTCCGTGCAGAAGCGCAGGGGGGGCAGGCGGACCTCGATCCCGGCCGCACCGGCGCGTTCGGCGAGCAGGGCGCGCAGCCGCGAGTTCGCGGAGAAGCCCCCGCCGACGACGATCGTTCCGCACCCGGTGTCGATGGCGGCGCGCACGGCTTTGGAGGTGAGGGAGTCGTTCACCGCTTCGGAGAAGCCGGCGCAGACGTTCTCGGGGGAGATCTCCTCGCCCGAGGCTCGCGCCCCCTCGAGGTATCGGGCGACGGCGGTCTTCAATCCGGAGAAGGAGAAGTCGTACTTGTGGCGCTCCTTGTCCTTGCCCGCGGCCAGGCCGCGCGGGAATCGGATCGCGCTGAGGTCGCCCGCCTGCGAGAGCCGGTCGACGTGCGGGCCTCCGGGATAGGGCAGGTCGAGCAGGCGCCCCACCTTGTCGAAGGCTTCGCCTGCGGCGTCGTCGAGTGTGCCGCCGAGTTCGCGCACATCGGTCGCGATGTTCTCCACGAGGAGGATGTTCGAGTGGCCGCCCGAGACGACCAGTCCGATGAAGCGTTCGGGGAGCGGCCCGTCGGCGAGTTTGTCGACCGCGAGGTGCCCGATGACGTGATTGACGCCGTAGAGGGGTTTGCCGAGGGAGGAGGCCAGGGCCTTCGCCGCGCAGATCCCGACGGTCAGGGAGCCGACGAGTCCGGGGCCCGCGGCGACGGCGATCGCGTCGATCTCGTCGAAGCCGACGCCGGCCTCGTCGAGGGCGGAGTCCAGGGTCGGCAGGAAGGTCTCCAGGTGGGCGCGCGAGGCGATCTCGGGAATGATCCCCCCGTATCTGGCGTACTGGTCCATCGAAGTCGCGGTTCGGTCAACGAGGAGCTCGCAGCCGCGCACGAGGGCGACTCCGGTTTCATCGCATGTCGATTCGATGCCGAGGACAAGTGGTTCAGTCACAGCGTCCAGTGTAAGCGCAGGCGCGCGGCGCCCCTTCGATCGGTCCACAAC
>NZ_JBNOYB010000018.1:0-23579 GCF_050312375.1 Schaalia sp. | reverse complement strand
TATGTCGGGAAGAGTAACCCCTCTTCCCGGCAGGCGCGACCGGAGTCGGAGGAAGGACTGACTCGTGAAACAACCGTTTGCAGTCGCGGTCTCAGCACTCTGCTTGGCGACGGTCCTCGGGGCGTGTTCTTCACCGGAGACCCACTCGCCTCCTCTCACCCGCTACAGCCCCGAATCATCAGAATCAAGCGGGGCTTCAGCCTCAACGGGCGAAGCAGAAGATGTCGATTTGTCCGTTTTCGACTCGGCGGGAAGCCTTCCGCCCGCCGCGAACGACAATGAATTCAATCGGCAGGTGACGGAGTGGAACACCGCATTCGCCTCCTGCCTCAACGACCGCGGGTGGACCGAGATCGCAGTCACCGCCCCCGACACGCCGAATGTCGCCCTCGACCTCGCCGGGATCGACGGCCAATTCTCCGCCTTCAACGCTGATGCCAGAGAATGCGCGCATGCCGTGGGGCCCAGCCCGACGAGCCCGCCGCTGACAGCGGAATACGCAGCGGCGAAGTACGCCGACCGATTGCGCTTGAAGACCTGCTTGGAAGCCGAGGACTACGCGATCTCGGACCCGCCGACGCAGGAATCCTTCACTGATGACCTTCTCAACGGGCGCCCGACCTGGGATCCCCTCCGGGATGTCGGCGAAGGACATTCGGGCGGCGAATACCGGTCCTTCGAAGAGCTGTACGGCATCTGCCCGTGGGAGTGAGCATGTCCGCCGTCCGCCGCCTCCCCCGTTTTTTCGCCGCCGGGCTCGCCCTCCTGTGCTTCGGAGCGCTCGGCGGGTGGTCGTTGCACGTCCTCCTCGCTCCCCCGACTCCGAGCGAAACGCCCTCCCCCTATACGATCGTCACCGCCGAGACGGGGACACTCGGCCGCATGCTCACCCTCAACGCCTCGGCTGAGCGAACAAGCGGGACGACCCTGCCGACCCAGCTCGAAGGCACGCTGACCTCGCTCGACGCAGCCGAGGGGGAGCCCAAGCAGATCGGCGACCTCCTCTACACGGTCGATATGAACCCCGTCGTCCTCGCTCACGGCGAGGTCCCCGCCTACAGGGAACTCGCCGAGGGGATGAGGGGCCCCGACGTCGCTCAGCTCCAAGGATTCCTCAATACGATCGGCGGCTACGGCCTCGCCGAGGACGGGAACTTCGGAGCGCAGACGAGGAATGCCGTTCTCGACTGGAACATGGGGCTCGGCTTCGCAAACGAGGCGAGCGTCCCCCTCGGGCGCCTCCTCTTCACCTCGCATGTGCCGACGGCCCTGACTTGGGCGGAAGGCGTCGATATCGGAATGCCCGTCCGCGTCGGAGATGCGATCGCGGAGACGCTCCAATCCGAGCCGCGCTTCACGATGACGATCCCGAGCGGACAGCTCTCCATCATCTCCGCGGGAATGCCCGCCTCAATCGCGATGGGATCGAGCATCTGGGCCGCACGCATCGGTCCGATCACGATCGACGAGGAGACCTCAGAGGCGAAAGCCAGGCTCGTCCCCGTCGAGGGCGCGGATTCGATCTGCGGCGACGAATGCGCACTCATCGGGGTCGAAGGCGCGAAAGGACTCCCGACGTCGATCACCGTCGTCCCCGAGATCACCGGCGTGATCGTGCCGACTGCGGCTCTTCGCGTCGACGCCGACGCGAAGACGGTGCTCATCTCCGAGGACGGGACCCTGCTCCCCGTCGAGGTCCTCACAAGCACGCAGGGCCGATCCGTCGTCTCCGGGATCGACGAGGGCACTCGCGTGAGGGTTCTCGCCGACGAAGGAGGCGCGGCTTCGCCCGGCGACGAACCCGTGTCTGACGATTCCTCCTCATCGGCGCGGTGAGAACGATGCCGCTCCTTGAAGCGCGGAGGGTCGCCTTCGCATACCCGCGCACCCCGGCTCCCGTCGTCGACGCGTGGTCCGATTCCTTCGAATCCGGCTCGCTCACCGCGATCACAGGAGGCTCCGGGACGGGCAAGTCGACGAGGCTCTTCCTCCTCGCGACCCTCCTGCGCCCGGATTCCGGCGAGATCGTCTTCGAGGGGACGAGGATCGACGCGCTCACAGACTCCGCCCGTTCACGCTTCCGCGCGGAGAAATGCGGATTCATCTTCCAGGACGCCGCGCTCGACCCGACGCGTTCCGTCCTCGACAACATCACGGAATCCGCTCTCTACCGCGGGCAGTCCCGTCGCGAAGCCGAAACACGCGCCCGAGAACTCCTTGACGCCGTCGGACTCGATCTTCCGGCGCATCGGCGCCCCGGAGAGCTTTCGGGCGGGCAGGCGCAGAGGATCGCACTGTGCCGCGCACTCGTGAGTGATCCGACTGTGATCTTCGCCGACGAGCCGACGGGCAACCTCGACTCCCGCACGGGCGGACTCGTCATGGAGATCCTCGCCGAGAAGGCCAGCGAAGGAGCGCTCGTCATCGTCGTCACCCACGATGCGGCGATCGCCGCCCTCGCCGATCGGCGCATCGATATCGGGGAGGGCGAATGACCTCCCCGCTCCCCCTGCTGAGAGAGATCCGCGCGAGTGCGCTCGCCCAGCGCCTCACCTCCCTCGTCGTCGGACTCATCATGACGATCGCCACGGCTTCAGTCATCGCGACCGCCGGCTACGCCGCGGGACGCCAGCAGCAGATTCTCTCGACGATCGACGACATGGGCACGCGACCCCTCACCATCCGCACCGCCCAATCCGACTCCCCGCTCACCTTAGGACTCGCAAACGCACTCGCCGGATACGACATCGTCGCTCAGACCACGGCCTTCTCCGAGGTCTTCGACGTGTCGGCCCGCACCGACTCCGGGGCGCCTCGTGTCAGCGCACGGCGCGTCTACGGGCGTTGGGCGACCGAACGAGAGGATCGGCTCGACAAGTCCCATCCGCCTGTCCCCGTCAGGGCGATCGCCTCTCCCGGCGTCCTCGACCGACTCGGACTCGCACCCTCGGGCGGAGCGGTGCGCACCATCGATGACGGCCCGGAATTCCAAGTCGTCGCAGAAGAAGCACTCCCGGAGTTCCTCGACGACTACGCCCCGACGATCCTCATCCCGACTCGCGCCGATCCCACCACACCGGTCGCATCGATCCTCATCGTCGCGGACTCCGCAGCGAATCTCCCCTTCGTTGAACGACTCGTCATCGATCATCTGTCGGGGATCCCCTCCTCGACCTACACCCTCGCTTCTTCGCAGCAGTTCGCCGCGCTTCGCACCGCCCTCGACGGTTCGCTCACTTCTTCGAACCGGACTCTCATCCTCGCGACGCTCACGATCGCAGCAGTCTCAGCGATGATCGTCGTCTGGGGGACGGTCCTCATGCGCCGCAAGGACTTCGGGCGCCGACGAGCCCTCGGGGCGACACGGACGACCATCCTCGTCCTCACCATCGGCCAGGTCGCACTCGCCTCCATCGTCGGAGCATTCCTCGGCACGGGAGCAGGGCTCGTCCTGCTCCTCGCACGCGACGCGCCCCTTCCCGGAGGAGCCTTCGTCTGCGCAGGCGCCTCGGCCCTCGTCCTCAGCTCCTGCGCCTTGGCGGTCCTCCCTGCGGCATGGGCGTCTGCCCGCGATCCCCTCCACGAACTGCGAGTGCCCTAGCACGAAGCAGAACCGGGAATCGAGCTCCCGGCACGCAGCCGCGCCCTACCGCTCAAAAGGCGTGAGCACCTTGGTGACGAGGACCTCGAGCCATTCGAGGAAGGACTCGTCCGTGAGCGGATCGCCGCCCATGCGCTTGGTCATCGGCACGGGCACGAGGAGCTGACGGACCGCCGCCTTGATGACGGTGCCGGGATGCAGCCGTTTGAGCCGCAGGACCTGCGATTCGCGCAATTCGATCGGATTCACGCGCAGGTACTTCCCTTGGAGGACCGCTTCCTCCAGTCCGCGCGACCGCAGGAGCTCCCTCATCCTCGCGACCGCGAAGAGCAAGTCGAGCTGACGCGGGATCGGGCCGTAACGGTCGGCGAGCTCGTCGCGCAGATCAGCCTCCTGCTCGGCGGTCGCCACGGCCGCGATCTTCCCGTACACCTCCAGGCGCAGACGCTCCCCCGGCACGTAGGACTCGGGGATATGGGCGTCGACCGGGATGTCCAGCCTCAGGGCCGGCTTGACCTCGGGGACCTCGCCCTTGAACATGGCGACCGCGTCGGCGACCATCCGCACGTACAGGTCGAAGCCCACGCCCTCGATGTGCCCCGACTGGGCGCCGCCCAGCAGGTTGCCCGCGCCCCGGATCTCCAAGTCCTTCTGCGCGACCGCGAGCCCCGCGCCCAGATCCGTATTCGCCGCGATCGTCTTCAAACGCTCGTGCGCGGTCTCCGTGAGCGTCTTGTCCCCCGGGTAGAAGAAATAGGCGTAGGCGCGCTCGCGCCCTCGGCCCACGCGGCCCCGCAACTGGTGGAGCTGGGAGAGGCCGAAGACGTCCGCCCGGTCCACGATCAGCGTGTTCGCGTTCGAGATGTCCAGGCCCGTCTCCACGATCGTCGTGCAGACGAGGACGTCGAACTCGTGATTCCAGAAATCGACGATCACCTCCTCGAGCTGGTGCTCGGAGAGCTTGCCGTGCGCGACGCGGATCCTCGCCTCGGGGACGAGCTCTTGAACATGGGCGGCCACCGAAGTGATCGAATCGACCCGGTTGTGAACGAAGAAGACCTGGCCGTCTCGCAGGAGCTCGCGCCGGATCGCAGCGCTCACCTGCTGATCCGTATAGGAGCCGACGAAGGTGAGGACGGGCTGGCGCTCCTCCGGCGGCGTCTGGAGGATCGACATCTCACGGATGCCCGACACCGCCATCTCCAGCGTGCGCGGGATCGGCGTCGCCGACATCGACAAGACGTCGACGTCCGTGCGCAGCGCCTTGAGGGTCTCCTTGTGCTCGACGCCGAAGCGCTGCTCCTCGTCGATGACGACGAGCCCGAGGTTCTTGAAGGACACGGTCCCTGTGAGCAGGGAGTGCGTGCCGATGACGAGGTCGATCTTCCCCGACGCCAGGCCCGCCTTCACCTCCTCGGCCTCCTTCGCGCTCGAGAAGCGCGACAGGGACGCGATCGAAACGGGGAACCCGGCGTAGCGCTCCGTGAAGGTCTCGACATGCTGCTGGACGAGCAGGGTCGTCGGCACCAGGACCGCCACCTGCGCCCCGTCCTGGATCGCCTTGAAAGCCGCCCGGACCGCGATCTCCGTCTTGCCGTAGCCCACATCGCCGGTGAGAAGACGATCCATCGGGACCGACTTCTCCATATCCGCCTTGACCTCATCGATCGTCACCAACTGGTCCGGCGTCTCCACGTAGGGGAAGGCGTCCTCGAGCTCGCGCTGCCAGGGCGTGTCCGGCCCGAATGCGCGGCCCCTGGTCGCCTGGCGGGCGGCGTAGAGGCGGATGAGCTCCTTGGCGACCTCGTTCACCGCCTTCTTCGCGCGCGCCTTCGTCTTCGCCCACTCGGCGCCGCCCATCTTCGTCAGCGCCGGCTGGTCCGAACCCGTGTACTTCGAGATCTGGTCGAGGGAGTCGGTCGGAACGTAGAGGCGGTCGCCCGGCTGCCCGCGCTTCGAGGGCGCGTACTCCAAGACGAGGTAGTCGCGGGTCACGGCCGAGTCTGCGCGCCCCACGGTACGGGACACGAGCTCGATGAAACGGCCGATGCCGTGCTGATCGTGGACGATGTAGTCGCCCGGATGCAGGGCCAGCGGGTCGATGCCCTTCTTGCGGCGCGAGGGCATCTTGCGCATGTCGCGCGTCGAGGCCCCCGCGCGCCCGGTGAGATCGGACTCCGTGAGGATCGCGAGCTTGAGCTCGGGAGCGACGAAACCCGCTTCGGCCTGCGCCGTCGTGACGAGGAGCGTTCCCGCTTCGGGCGTTTGCCCGAGGTCTTCGACGAAGGCGGCGTGCAGGCCCGATTCGGCGAGGATCGTCCGAATGCGCTTCGCGGGCCCGGGCCCCTCCGTCGCGACGACGATCGTCCAGTGCGCATCCGCGAGGGCCTTGAGGTCGTGGCACGCCGCGGCGAAATCACCCCGGTAGGGGCGCACTTCGCGCATCCCCATGCGCATGAGCGTCGGCGATACGACGCTCGCCCGGGGCCCCGAGGGCGAGGCCCCGCCCTCGACGGACTCGTGCGCGTCCTCATCGATTCCGGCGAGTTCGGCCGGGGGCAGTTCCGTGAGCTGCCACCAGGGTCGGCCGCCCTCGGCGATCAGATCGTCGAGGTGGAGGAAGGAGGCGGCCGAGGCCTGAAGCGGGGTCGCTCCCCCGCCCGCGGCGACGGACCACGCCGCGGCGAGGAATTCCTCGGTCGTAGCCACGAGGTCGGCGGCGCGCGCACGGATGCGTTCCGGATCCGCGGCGAGGATCGGCGAATCCTTCGGAACGAGGTCGATGAGCCGGTCCATGCCCGAGGCGAGAACCGGTGCGAGGGACTCGATTCCGGGCGCCGCGATGCCCTCGCTCGCCAGGGAGAGCATCTCCGCCGCTCCGGGAAGGTCATCGCTGAGGTCGCGGGCGCGGGCGCGCACGGCGTCGGTGAGGAGCAGTTCGCGGCAGGCCGGGGCCCACAGGCCCTCCTCGAGGAGGCCGAGTGTGCGCTGATCCTGCACGGAGAAGGCGCGGATCTCATCGACCTCGTCGTCCCACAGCTCCACGCGCACCGGGTGGGCCTCCTGCGGCGGGAAGACGTCGAGGATGCCTCCGCGCACGGACAGCTGCCCCCTCGATTCGACCATGTCGACCCGCTCATAGCCGAGGGCGGCCAGCCGGTGCGCGAGATCCTCGAGGTCGACGCGGTCCCCGGGACGCACGCGCACGGGTTCGAGCTCTCCGAGCCCGCTGATCACCGGCTGGAGGAAGGCCCTGATCGGAACGACCAGGACCGAGATCGGACCCGCGTGCTTGTCGCCCTCGACGGGGTGCGCCAGCCTGCGCAGGACCGCGATCCTGCGGGCCATGGTGTCGACCTGGGGCGAAAGGCGCTCGTGCGGCAGGGTCTCCCAGGCGGGCATCATCTCGACGCCGTCGATCCACGAGCGCAGGGCGTTCGTCAGACGCTCCGCATCGCGGCCCGTCGCCGTGAGGACGAGCGCGGGCCTCGCCTGCGCGCTGCGCGCGAGTGCGGCGATCGCGGGCGGGCGCGCTCCCTTGGGCATGACGAGGACCCCGGAGCGGCCGGAGGCGAGCGAACCGGTCGCTCGATCCAGCGCTGCATCGGATTCGATGAGACGGGCGAGTCCCGTGAGGATCATGATTCAGCGCCCCGAATTCTTCGAATGCAGGGCCTGCTGGGTCTCCGGGAAACCGCGGCTGAGGACGCCCTCGACGACGTCGGCGGCCTCCTCGAAGGTCACGTCCCATTCGGGGCGCTCCTTCGCGGAGATCCTCGCCAGGACGTAGTCGGCCGGGTCCTGGCGGCCCGGCGGGCGCCCGATCCCGATGCGCAGCCTGTGGTAGTCCTTCGTCCCGAGGACCTGCGAGATCGACTTGAGGCCGTTGTGGCCGCCCTCGCCGCCGCCGTGCTTGAGACGCAGTTCGTGCGCCGGCAGGTCGAGGTCGTCATGGACGACGAGGAGGTTCTCGGGGCCGATCTTGAGGAAGCTCATGAGGCGCCCCACCGGCCCTCCGCTCGTATTCATGTACGACTCGCAGATCGCGAGGACCGCCCTCGGGCCCGGGACGCCGCCGGGGAGCATCCCGAGGCGGACGTCGGCCGTCCGCGTGCCCGTGCGGTGGCGGGTGAGCTGCGCCGAAGCGCGCCCGAGCAGGACGTCGAGGGTGAGGTGACCGACGTTGTGCCGGGTCTGGGCGTATTCGGCGCCCGGGTTTCCGAGGCCCACGACGAGCCAGGGGGTCTGCGCATTCATACGCCCGATTCTGCCACCCGCACCGCCCTCGTTCCCCATCGGAACGGGCGGGAAAGGTCACGCCCGCCAGCGCGCACCGCACGATGCCCGCGCGAGAGCGAACGGCGGACTCCCGAGTGAGCGGCGCGGAAGCCCGGGCGCGATCGCGGTGCGCACGGGCGAACAGCGAGCACGCGGATCGCCTCCCCGTGCTCGGCGAGCCGCCCGCATCCCCTCGACGCGCAAAAGTGATGCTCTCGACGCGCAAAAGTAATGCTCTCGACGGGGGGCGGGCAGTGCTCCCGGCGAGGGGAGGCAGCGCCTCAGGCCTCCCGGCCCGCGGGCCCCTCGGGCACGGCGATCATGAAATGGGGCTCGGTGAAGCCCGCCCGCTCGAAGGCCCCGGCGACCGCTTCGGCGACCCGAGTTCCGCTCCCCGCATCGACGAGGGCGATCGCGCTCCCCCCGAAACCGCCGCCCGTCATCCGGGCGCCATGAGCCCCGGCCGCGAGCGCCGCTTCGACCGCGACGTCGAGTTCCGGACAGGTCACCTCGTAGTCATCGCACAGCGACTCGTGGGAGTCCGTGAGCAGGGCCCCTGCCACGCCGAGGCGCTCGCCCTCGAGCGGCCCCTCCTTGAGGATCTCGACGAAGGCGCCCGTCCTCGCGATCTCGGAGACGACATGGCGCACCCGCATCCGCAGGCGCTCCTCCGCTAAGGCCCCGAGGGCCGAATCGAGGTCGGAGACCTCGACGAGCAGGTCCACCCCGAGGATCCGCGCCGCCTCCTCGCAATCGGCGCGACGCGCCGCGTACTGGCCGTCATTGAGGGAGTGCTTCGCCCTCGTGTCGATGACGAGGAGCTCCAATCCCTGCGCGGCAAGGTCGAAGGGGATGAGCGCGGTCGACATGTCGCGGCAATCGAGCTCGAGGGCGTGCCCGGCTTCGCAGCGCAGCGAGGCCGTCTGGTCGAGACCGCCGGTGTTCGCGCCCGCGATCTCGTTCTCGGCGCGCCTGCAGGCCTCGACGAGGATCTTGCGCCCCTCCTCGTTCGGCGCATCGGCAGCGCCGGCGAGTCCGAGTCCCGCGAGCTCGTCGAGGGCGACGGCCATCGAGCATTCGAGAGCGGCCGAGGAGGAGAGCCCCCCGCCCCTGGGCACGCAGTTCCACAGGGCGACGTCGAATCCGGGCAGGGGCCCGTATCCGGCCCGTTCGAGGGCCCACGCGACCCCGACGAGGTAGGCCGCCCAATTCTTCACCTCGCCCTCGGCCCCCCTAGGGGCGACACGATCGAGGTCGAGGACGTCGACCTCGTCGGCCGTCTGCGGCGAGACGAGGCGGACGAGGCGATCATCGCGAAGAGCGACGGCGACGTAGGCGCGGTGCGGGAGCGCGATCGGGAGGCAGGGCCCGCCGTTGTAGTCGACGTGCTCGCCGATGACGTTCACACGGCCCGGAGCCGACCAGACGCCCGCGGGCTCGGCCCCGAAGGTCTGAACGAACAGTGCCCGCGCCTGAGCGACGCCTTCCTCACGGGAAGCGGCCTCATTCCAGGTCACCACTTCACCACACCTCCTTCGGTCGAGCGGCGCCGCGAAGCTTCGCACTCGCTATTCCGGCTCATGAGCGCGGACGCCGCCTACGATAGTAGTGCAGGCCCGCCGCAGCGCGGGCCGGACCCAACCGGCCGACCCGAAGGCGAGTATGTTCCTCCCGCAGCGTTCCCCCGATCAGGACTGGCTCGGAGTCGTCATCGCCATCCCCGAACCCTGGGTCACCCAGCTCACCGACCTGCGCCTCGGGCTCGGCGACCTTCAAGGATCCCGGGTCCCCGCGCACATCACGATCCTGCCGCCGACGCCCTTCCCGACCGAGAAGCGCGCCGAAGTGATCCGCCACCTCCGCGAAGTCGCGAAGCACCACCGCCCCTTCCGCATCACCCTCAGGGGGAGCGACTCCTTCCGTCCCCTCTCCCAGGTCGCCTTCCTCACGCTCGCCGAGGGCGGTCCCGAATGCACGGATCTCGCCGAGGACATCCGCACGGGCCCCCTCGACGTGCCCCAGCGCTTCCCCTACCACCCGCACGTCACCCTCGCTCAAGACGTCGACGACCCCGCCCTCGACCTCGCCCTCGATGTCGGCGATACCTTCGAGGCGACATGGCTCGTCCCCGGATTCCGCCTCGACCGGGTCGACGCGAACGAGATGTACTCGACGATGGCGCTCTTCGACTTCGAAGCCGCCTCGGTGTGAGTCCGCGCCAGCGGCTCCGCAGCACCGCTGCCCGGCGTTGAACGGGCGCGCGCAGGCGAGCGCCGATACCGTGGAACCATGAACGCCGCCCATTCCCCCCGACCCGTCCCCTCGCTGAAGACCGCCCTTCAGGCGCCGAGCCTCACGGCGAAGGGCGCAGCGCTCGGCGAATGGTGGAATCAGACGCGGATCGCCAGGGCCCTCGCGCGCTACAACGGCGCCAACGGCCCGCTCCTGTCCTCGGGGATGGCGCTCACCTCGCTCCTGTCCCTGACCGCGGCGCTCACCGTGGCCGTCACGGCCTTCATGGCCGTGCTCGGCGGGAACGAGACGATGCGGGAGGCCCTCTTCTCGGGGATCGCCCGGACGATCCCGAACCTCTTGAAGACGGACGAGGACCCCTCGGGCCTCATCGACCCCGAGTCGCTCGTCATGAGCGGCGCCGTGTCCGCAACCGGCATGATCGCCCTGGCGATCATGGCGTGGAGCGCGGTGAGCGTGGTCGGCCAGCTCGGCGCATCGATCCGCGCGATGTTCGCCATCCGGGTCGTCCCCTCGCATCCGCTCGTCCTGATCGCGCGCAACGCCCTCGGCGCCCTCGCCCTCGGGCTCTCCCTCGTTCTCGGCGCGGGGCTCGGCGTCGCAGTGGACATGACGGGCGAAGCCCTCCCGGGCCTTCTCGGCCTGGATTCCTCCAGCGCCTCCCTCGCCCTCCTCGACGCCCTGAGCACCCTCTTGGCGCTCCTCGTGTACGCGCTCGTCTCCTGGGTGCTCATAGGCGTCGTCGCCCAGGTCCGGGTGCCGATGCGGCGGCTCCTGACAGGAGTCCTCCTCATCGCGCTCGCCTCGATCGTCCTCCGCATCGCGGGAACGAGCGTCGTCGGCGCCGCGAAGGGCCCCTTGCTCGCCACTGCGGCGACGCTCATCACCCTCGTCCTGTGGATCAACCTGCAAGTCCGCGCAGTCCTCCTCATCTGCGCGTGGATCGCCGATCCCCCGGCGCCCGAGAGGCCCGCCTCGGCGCGCGCGATCCACTTCCTCGAAACCCCGAACTACGTCACGCGCGCCGTCCCCGCGACGCTCGCCTGGCAGTACGACCCCGTGAGCGGCGAGGTCCGTCCCGACCCGCTCGACGAGAGCGCCCCGTTCCACGACGGCAAGCCGCTCAACGGCACCGGCGAGCGGGCGCCCTCGAAGCCCTGAAGCCTCAGGCGTAGACGACGCTCACCGGAGCGTGATCGGAGAATCGCGCGTCGTAGGACGCCGCCCTCGCGATCGAGAACCCCTGCGCGCGCTCGGCGAGCCCTGGCGTCGCGAACTGGTAGTCGATCCGCCAGCCCGTGTCGTTGTCGAAGGCCTTGCCCCGCTGGGACCACCACGAGTACGGGCCCTGGACCTCGCCCGCGAGATCACGGACGACATCGCGCCACCCGGAGGCGATCCACTCCTCGAGGAAGGCGATCTCCTCATCGAGGACGCCCGCGCGCTTGTTGTGATTCGGCGTCCAGTTCTTGATGTCGATCCGCGAACGCACGATGTTGAAGTCGCCGGCCACGACGACGTCCTCGCCGCTGGCCAGGAGCTCGGACAGGCGCGCCCCGATCCTCGGCAGGTGCGCCATCTTCGCCTCCTGCTTCGGCGTGTCCTTCTCGCCCGAATGGAAGTAGGCGGAGACCACCCGCACGCGCCTCCCCCCGGCCTCGATGACGGCCTCGACCCAGCGCCCCGAATCCACGTCCGTCTCGATGCCGTCGAGGACCTCGCGGGTTTCGAGGACGCGGGCGCGGCCCGAGCGGGCGGCGATGAGAACGCCGGCGCGGCCCTTGATGCGGCACGGCACCGATACGGTCTGCCACTGCTCGCCGAGCAGATCGGAGGCGATCCCGGCATCGGCCCGCACCTCCTGCATGAGGACGACATCGGGGTCCTCCGAGCTCAGCCACTCGTGCATGCCCTTGCGGGCCGCGGCGCGGATGCCGTTGACGTTGACGGTCGAGATCTTCATTCCGCCTCCTCCTTCGCATCGGGGACGACCATCGTGCCCGTGCCCTGGTCGGTCATCACCTCGATGAGGACCGAATGCGGGGCGCGGCCGTCGACGACGTGGACCGCCCCGACCCCGCCCTCGATGGCCTCAAGGCAGGCGTTGACCTTCGGGATCATGCCCGAAGAGATCGCATCCCCGAGCGCCCGCAACTGCGACGCCGTCGTTAGGCGGATGAGCGAGGACGGATCCGGATAATTCGAATAGACGCCCTCGACATCGGTGAGCATGAGGAGCTTCGAAGCCTTGAGGGCCACCGCCATCGCCGAGGCCGCGGCGTCCGCGTTGATGTTGAGGACCCGGCTCGGCTCCTCCTCGTCGATCGCGATCGAGGAGACCACGGGGATGCGGCCCGACTCGAGGAGATCGAGGACCGCGCCCGGATCTACACCCGAAATGTCCCCGACCAGGCCGAAATCGACCTCGCCTCCCGCGGCGTCGACCCCGCGGCGCCTCTTCGCCTTGAAGAGCGCGCCGTCCTCGCCCGAAATGCCGACCGCGAGATTGTCCCGGCTGTTCAGGCGCGAGACGAGCCGCCGCTGGACCTGGCCGGTGAGGACCATCCTCACGATCTCCATCGCCTCCGGCGTGGTCACGCGCACGCCCTCCCTGAAGGGGGTCTCGATCCCGAGTCTCGACAGCATCGCGCTCACCTGCGGCCCGCCGCCGTGGACGACGACGGGGAACATCCCGACGTGCTGGAGGAACTGCACGTCCGCGGCGAAGGCCTCCTGCGCGTCCGGATCCGTCATCGCGTGACCGCCGTACTTGATGACGATGATCCGCCCGCGGAACTCCCTCATCCACGTGAGGGCCTCACCGAGGACGTGCGCGCGCTGCGCATCGGTGAGCTCCGGGCCGTCGTGCTCGGTCATGTCGTGACTCTCCTTCATCTCCCCGGGCGGTGTTCAACGGCCGGCCCTCCCCTTCGGGAGGCAGCCCCGCCCTCGTACGCGCTTCAGTCGCCGAGCGTGGCGACCATGACCGCCTTGATCGTGTGCATGCGGTTCTCCGCCTGGTCGAAGACGATGGACGCCGGGCCCTCGAAGACCTCGTCCGTCACCTCGAGCTCGGCGAGACCGGTCGCTTGGAAGATCTGCTCGCCGACCGTCGTGTTGCGGTCGTGGAAGGCGGGCAGGCAGTGCATGAACTTCGCGTTCGGCGCGGCCTTCGCCATGAGGGCGGCGTTCACCTGATAGGGCTTGAGCAGGGCGATCCGCTCGTCCCACACCTCCTTCGGTTCACCCATCGAGACCCAGATGTCGGTGTGGACGAAGTCCACGCCGGCCACGCCCTCGTCGATCGACTCGGTGAGGGTGATCCGGGCGCCGGTCTCCTTCGCGATCGCCTCGGCCGCCTCGACGACCTCCGCGGAGGGCCACAGCTGCTTCGGCGCGACGATGCGGACATCCGCACCGATGAGGGCGCCGTTGACGAGGAGCGAGCGCCCGGTGTTGAAGCGCGCATCGCCCACGTAGGCGAAGGAGACCTCGCTCAGGGGCTTGCCCGCGTGCTCGCGCATCGTGAGCGCATCGCAGAGCATCTGAGTGGGGTGCCAGTCATCGGTGAGGCCGTTCCACACGGGCACTCCCGACAGCTCCGCCAAGAGCTCGACCTTCGCCTGGTCATCGCCGCGGTATTCGATGCCGTCGAAGAAACGCCCGAGGACGCGGGCGGTGTCGGCGACCGACTCCTTGTGGCCGATCTGGGAGCCGAAGGGGTCCAGGTAGGTCGTGTGCGCGCCCTGGTCGAAGGCCGCCACCTCGAAGGAGCAGCGGGTCCTCGTCGACGTCTTCTCGAAGACGAGGGCGATGTTCTTGCCCTTGAGGCGCTGCACCTCGGTGCCGTTCTTCTTCGCGGCCTTGAGCTCGGCGGCGAGGTCGATGAGGGAGAGCCATTCGGCGGGGGTGAAGTCGATCTCGCGGAGGAGGTGGCGTCCGTGCAGGGGGTGCGTCATGAGCGGGTGTCTCCTATCGGGGCCCGGAAGGGCCCGTCGGCTTTCGGATGCGGTGGTTTCGAGGATCGGTCTGCGCGGTCCTCAGTGCCGGGACAGGCTATCGCGGTTGATCGGGCAGGTCATGCAGTGCGCGCCGCCGCGCCCCCGACCGAGCTCGTTGCCCGGAATGGTCACGACCTCGAAGCCCTGGGCGGCGAAGAAATCATTCGAGGCCGCATTGCGCTCGTACGCCATGACGACGCCGGGTTCGAGGGCGAGCAGGTTCGAGCCGTCGTTCCACTGCTCGCGCTCGGCGGTGAGCGAATCCGCGGGCACGGTGAGGATCCGGACTTCATCGACGCCGAGCGCCGCGGCGAAGACCGCCTCCATCTCCTCCGCCTCATGGACCGTGATCTCGAGGGCGCCTCCCGAGCCCGGGCGGATCACCTGCGTGCGCACGCGTCCGAGCCCCGCGTAGGCGGTGAAGGTGCGCTCGTCGAGCATCGTGAGAATCGTGTCGAGATGCATCTGGGCGCGCTTCTTCGCGATCTGGAGGACGATGATCTCCCGGATCGCTCCCTGCGCGAAGAGCCGCTGGGCGAGTCTTTCGACGCCCTGAGGGGTCGTGCGCTCCGAGGCGCCGACGATGAGCGCGCCATTGCCGACGTTGAGGATGTCGCCGCCCTCGATCGTCGCCGAACCGTCGAGGGTCCCGTGCTTCCAGAAGGGGATCTCCTTCGAGGCGAAGCGCGGGTGGAGGCGGTAGACGATCTCCTGATTGATGGTCTCGCGGCGACGAGCGGCCTTGCGCATCGACGAGACGGCGACGCCGCCGGCGATCCACGAGGAGGTGTCCCGCGTGAAGAGGTGGTTCGGGAGCGGCGCGAGGATGAAGTCGTCGAGATCCATGCCCGAGATCCACGTCGAGGCCGGTTCGGGCGCGCGTTCGAGGAGCTCGCGCTTCGTCAGGCCGGCGATGAGGACCTCGGCGAGATCACGGGGGGCGAGGGAGGCGCCGAATCCCCGAAGGGCGTCGAGGGCGGCGGGGCCGACAGTCCGCTCTGTGAAGACCAGTTCGAGGGATTCCTCCCGGCCTCCCGGTTGGGCGAGCGCCTCGGCGAGGAGATCGGCGAAATACAGCACCTCGATGCCGCGGGCGCGCATGAGCGAGGTCATCGCATCGTGCTCCGCCTGGGCGCGCTCCAACCAGATGAGGTCGTCGAAGAGCAGCTCGCCCATGTTCGAGGGCGTGAGCCTGTTCATCTCCTTGCCCGGCCTGTGGGTGAGCACGGAGGCGAGGCGCCCGACCTCGGAATCGACATGAGGCAGCATGAATGGACTTCCCTTCTCATCGGCGCGAGCGGGCGCGGGGGCGGGCCCAAAAGCCCGCCTCCGCAGCACTACTCGGCAGCGCGTTCGGCGGCCTCGACGACATTCATGACGAGCAGGGCGCGCGTCATCGGCCCCACGCCCTTCGGATTGGGCGAGAGCCAGGAGGCGACCTCGTCGACTCCGTCGGCGACGTCCCCGAAGAGGCGCGACTTGCCGTCCTCGGTGAGGACTCGGGAGACGCCGACGTCGAGGACGACGGCACCGGGCTTGACCATCTCCTTCGTCACGAGCCCGGCTGATCCGGCGGCAGCGACGACGACGTCCGCGCGCGACACGTGGTCGGCGAGGTCGGCGGTGCCCGTGTGGCAGACGGTGACCGTCGCGTTGATCTCACGGCGCATGAGGAGCAGTCCGATGGAGCGCCCGACGGTGACGCCGCGGCCGATGACGCACACGTCCTTGCCGGCGAGGTCGATCCCATGGCGGGTCATGAGTTCGATGACTGCCCGGGGCGTGCAGGGCAGCGGCGAGTCGATCGGCCCGGATGCGCGCAGGACGAGGCGGCCGAGGTTCGTCGGGTGGAGGCCGTCGGCGTCCTTGGCCGGATCGATCCGCTCGAGTACCGCGTTCTGGTCGATCCCCTTGGGCAGGGGGAGCTGCACGATGTAGCCCGTGCAGGCCGGGTCGGCGTTGAGCCGGTCGACGGCGGCCTCGATCTCCTCCTGGGTCGCCGTCTCGGGAAGGTCGACGCGGATCGAGGCGATGCCGACCTCGGCGCAATCCCGGTGCTTGCCCGCCACGTAGGCGACCGAGCCCGGGTCCTCCCCGACGAGGATCGTCCCCAGACCGGGAACGATACCGCGTTCGCGCAGGACGGTCACCCGTTCGGCGAGCTCGGCCTTGATCGCGGCAGCGGTCGCCGAACCGTCGAGGACCTTCGCGGGCCCCTCCCAGGGCGCCCTCATTCGCCGAGTCCCGCGTAGAGCGGATGAGCGTCGGTGAGGGCCCTCACTCGGGCGCGCAGCCCCTCGACGTCGACGGACGCGCCGGAGGCGCCCTGGACGAGGGTCGTGCCGATGATGTCGGCGACCTCGGCGAAGTCCTTCGCGTCGAAACCGCGCGTGGCCAGCGCGGGGGTGCCGATCCGCAGGCCCGAGGTGATCTTCGGGGGGCGCGGGTCGAAGGGCACCGCGTTCCGGTTGACGGTGATGCCGACCTCGTGGAGGAGGTCCTCGGCCTGCTGGCCGTCGAGGACGGAATCCACGAGATCGACCAGGACGAGGTGGACATCGGTTCCGCCGGTGACGAGCTTGACGCCCGCGGCCTTCGCGTCGTCCGCCCCGAGGCGCTCGGCGAGGATCTGCGCGCCCTCGAGGGTGCGGCGCTGGCGGTCCTTGAACTCCTCGGTCTGCGCGACCTTCATCGCGATGGCCTTCGCAGCGATCGCGTGCATGAGAGGACCGCCCTGCTGGCCGGGGAAGACCGCGGAGTTGATCTTCTTGCCCCACTGCTCGCCGCGCGAAGACAGGATCATGCCCGAACGCGGGCCGCCGAGGGTCTTGTGAACGGTCGTCGTCACCACGTCGGCGTGGGGGACGGGGCTCGGATGGAGGCCCGCTGCCACCAAGCCCGCGAAGTGGGCCATGTCGACCCACAGGGCGGCCCCGACCTCGTCGGCGATCTCGCGGAATGCGGCGAAGTCGAGGTGACGCGGGTAGGCGGACCAGCCCGCGATGATGACCTTCGGGCGTTCGCGCAGCGCCGCTTCGCGGACCTGCTCGGGCTCGATCCGCATCGTCTCGCGGTCGACCTCGTAGGCGACGGCCTTGTAGTTCTTCCCCGAGAAGTTGATCTTCATGCCGTGGGTGAGGTGACCGCCGTGGGCGAGCGAGAGGCCGAGGATCGTGTCACCGACGTTCGCCATCGCCATGAGCGCCGCGGCGTTCGCCTGCGCGCCCGCGTGGGGTTGGACGTTCACGTAGTCCGCGCCTTCGAAGACCTGCTTGGCGCGCTCGATCGCCAGGGATTCGGCGACGTCGACGAACTCGCAGCCGCCGTAGTAGCGGTGACCGGGGTAGCCCTCCGCGTATTTGTTCGTCAGCACCGATCCTTGCGCCTCGAGCACCGCGCGGGGGACGAAGTTCTCCGAGGCGATCATCTCGAGCGTCGTCCGCTGACGCTCGAGCTCCTGATCGAGGACCGCCCTGATCTCCGGATCGAGCTGGGCAAGGGTCATGTCATTGAGGGAATCCATTGGGTTCTCCTGTTTCTCCGAACCGCCGATTTCTCGGTCGGCATCTGGGCCCAGGCGGGCGGCCTCGATGCCAGTTCATCGCTCCCCGGTGGTTTCCCACCTGTTCGCCAGTCACGACTCCCCCACCCTAGCGCGCCGGATCGCCCGCGCGCATCGGGGTCCGCGCCCCCTTCGGGCGCCTCATGTCCCGCAACGGGGTCCGACTGCTTGCTTCACGGGCGTTTTCGAGGGGATTTCTTCGAAAGATCACCGTGAAGCAAGCAGTGGGACCCGAAGAGCTCTGGACTGGAGGTGAGCGGAGGGGTATACATGGACGAAAGGAATACCCCCCAGGGGTATAAGGAGGATGATTCTCACATGCACGCGCACGACCACGACCGCACTCACCCGCTGCCCGACTCGGCGTCGATCCGCCTGCGCCTGAGCATCGCCGTCGCCATTACGGGCACCGTTCTCGTCGCCGAGCTCGTCGCCGCACTCCTCTCAGGCTCCCTCTCACTCGCAGCGGACGCCGGACACATGGCCGTCGACTCGAGCGGACTGGCGGTCGCCCTCATCGCCTCGCGCCTGGCGACGAAGCCGCGCACCGACGAACGATCCTGGGGATTCGCAAGGGCGGAGGTCCTCGCCGGCGGGCTGCAGGCCGGAATGCTCATGGTGCTCACCGCCGTGATCGTCATCGAAGCCCTCACTCGCCTCGCCTCACCGCACACGATCGAACCCCTGCCGGTGCTCGTCGTCGGCGTCATCGGCCTGATCGCGAACGCCGCCTCATTCGCAGTCCTCGCGGGCGGCCGCAACGACAATCTCAACATCCGCGCGGCCTTCCTCGAGGTCACCGCCGATGCACTCGGATCCCTCGCAGTCATCCTCGCCGCCCTCGTCACTCTCACGACCGGATGGGGCGGAGCTGACGCCCTCGCCTCACTCGCGATCGCGGCATTCATGGCGCCGCGCGCCCTCAGCCTCCTGCGCGCCTCG
Organism: Schaalia sp.; assembly: GCF_050312375.1. Classification (NCBI taxonomy): domain Bacteria; kingdom Bacillati; phylum Actinomycetota; class Actinomycetes; order Actinomycetales; family Actinomycetaceae; genus Schaalia; species Schaalia sp. The sequence continues at coordinate 4,942 of NZ_JBNOYB010000018.1, read as the reverse complement.
GCGAGGATCCTCCTCGAGACCGCGCCGGAAGGGCTCGACGCCGCGCGACTGCGCGCGCACCTCGAAGCGATGCCGGGCGTCGAGGACGTCCATGACCTTCACGTCTCGACGATCTCGACCGGAGTCGTCACACTCACCGCGCACCTGAGGGTCTCCGCCGAGCTCGATGCGCGCGGTCGGGACGCCCTGGTCGCCCTCGTCCGCGAGTGCGCGGCGACGCATTTCCCGGTCGCCATCGGGCACACGACGATCGAAGTCGACTCCGCGTCCGAGAACTGCGCGGATGCGCTCGCTCACCCGTGATCGACGCGTGAGGGCCGCCCCGCGTTCAACGGGTCCCGGCGGGGCGAAGGCGAGACTCTCGGCGGGAGCGGAAGGCCGGGGCGTCAGCGGGAGAAGACGACGGTCCTGGAGCCGTCCATGAGGACGCGGCGCTCGACGTGCCAGCGGACCGCCTGGGCGAGGACCCGGCGCTCGACGTCCTGACCCAGAGCCACCATGTCCGGCGTCGAATCGGCGTGCGTCACCCGGGTGACGTCCTGCTCGATGATCGGCCCCTCATCGAGGTCGGCCGTCACGTAGTGCGCGGTCGCGCCGATGAGCTTCACGCCGCGATCATGGGCCTGCGCATAGGGGCGCGCCCCCTTGAAGGACGGCAGGAAGGAGTGGTGGATGTTGATGATCCGGCCCGACATCTCCTCGCACACCCTGTCCGAAAGGATCTGCATGTAACGGGCGAGGACGACGAGCTCGACTTTCTCGGAGCGGATGAGGGCGAGCAGCTCCTCCTCCGCCTTCGCCTTCGTCTCCTTCGTCACCGGGATGTTGAGGAAGGGCACGCCGTAGAACTGCGCGACGGGCGCCAGATCCGGATGATTGCCGACGACGGCGACGACCTCGATCGGAAGGCCCTGCGAGCGCTGACGGTACAGCAGATCAGTGAGGCAATGGCCCTCGCGCGACACCATGATGATCGTCCGCAGTGGACGCCCCAGGGCGTCGAGGGACCAGGTCGCCCCGAAACGCTCCGCAACCCTCTTCAGCCCTTCCTCGACCGGCCCCCGCCCGACCGGCGAATCCACCTCGACGCGCATGAAGAAGAGACCCGAATCGGGATCCCCGAACTGCTGCGACTGGATGATATTGCCCTCGACCTCGCCGATGACGCCGGACACGGCATGCACGATACCCGGCTGATCCGGGCATGAAAGGGTGAGGACGAACTTCGAATCGCGAGCTGGTGCGTCAGTCATGGAAACAGGGTAGCGCACCCGGGAAGCCCCGCATTTTCCCCTTAGGGAACATCACTGAGAGCCTCAGAAGCACGCGATTCCGCCATTTTTGCCATCCAGGGAACGTTCAGGAAGCGTTGAGAGCGTGAGCCCATCGGCGCCCGGGGCGCATACCCCGCCCCTTCCCGGCCCGCGCCCTCGACGATCCGCCGAGGGCAAGCCCTGACCGCATCACGTGATCAACGGACACGATCACACAGCAAGGAGATCCCTCAGTGACCCGACCGACCACCGGCCGCTCCACCTGGCGCCGACCCCTCGCTCTCACCAGCGCGGCCCTCGCGGCCCTCGCCCTGACCGCATGCTCGCCCTCGGCCGTCTTCAAGGGGGCCGGCGAGAATCCGGGCCCCCGCGTCGCCTCGGACGTATCCCTCACCGCGGCGTGGCAGCAATCCACCTACGCCGACCTCTACAAGCAGAAGATCGCATGGCGCCCCTGCACCGAAGAGGACGGGCTCACCGCCACGGGTCTCGAGGCCGCCAAGGAGCAGGGCATCACCGCCGAGAACTTCGAGTGCGCCCGAGTCCAAGCCCCGATGAACTGGGCCGATCCCGAAGATGAACGGACCACCGAACTGGCCGTCATGAGGCTGCGCTCGAAGACCTCGGACGCGGCAGACGGCCAGGAGAGCGGCAAGGGCGCCAAGGGCGGCAAGCCCCTCTTCATCAACCCCGGCGGCCCCGGCCTCACCGCCCCCTCGCTCGCCCTCGACCTGGCGAAGCAGGCGACCTTCGGCCCCGTCCTCAAGGAGTACGACGTCTACGCCGTCGACCCGCGCGGCGTCGGAGCCTCGAGCCCCCTGGGCTGCCAGTCCTCCTCGACGATCCCCGCGCGCCGCCTCGCCGAGTGCATCGCGAAGAACCCCCTCACCCACTACATGGGCACCTCCCAAGTCGCCCGCGACATGGAGATGATGCGCTCCCTGACCGGCGCTGAGCGCTTCGACTACCTCGGCTACTCCTACGGAACGGTCCTCGGCGCGACCTACGCCACGCTGTTCCCCGGCAACGCCGGACGCATGGTCCTCGATTCCGCCCTCGCAGCCGACTGGGCCCACCTGACCACGGGCTTCGACCAGCAGGTCGCCGTCTCCGCAGAGATCGACGCCATGATCGCGAGCACCTGCGCCGACGGGACCACATGCCCCTTCACCGACACCGAGGGCCTGCTCGCCCTGCGCGATTCCCTCGACGCCTCCCCCTGGAAGGGGAGCGACGGCACCGAACTCTCCGGCGGCATGCTCGTCCAGTTCCTCGTCGACACGCTCTACAAGGCCCCGGCCGAACGCGCCCAGCGCCTCTCCGCCGTGAAGAAGGCAGCCGGAGGGGCCCAGGCTGACATCGACGAACTCCTCATCCTCGCCGGATTCAGCTCCTCCCCCGCCGACAAGCCGGCGGACGGCGGTCAGTCCGGCGCCGACAGCGCTCAGTCCAGCCCCGATGGCGCTCAGTCGGACGCTCAGGAAGCCCCCTCCGGTCCTCTCTTCGACCCCACCGGCGAGATGATCACCTGCCACTCCGCCATGAAGACCCCCGACGTCGCCGGCCTCGTCGAACACATGAAGAAGACCGGGGTGCCCCCGCTCATCGGCGGCCCCGAGGTCAACGACACGACCATCGGCGACTTCTCCGATCTGCGCTGCGCGGTCCTTCCCGAGGTCGGGACCGACTTCAACACGAGCTTCCACGCCCCCAACACGAAGACCCCGATCCTCGTCATCGGGACGAAGGGCGACCACGCGACGCCCTACGCCCTCTCGGAGCGCCTCGTCGAACAGCTCGGCAACGCCCGTCTGCTCACCTTCGACGCGCACGGCCACGGACTCTCCTTCGGCGGGCGCTCCTCCCTCCTCGACCAGACGGTCGCCGACTATCTGCTGAACGGCACTCTTCCCGACGAGGGCACCACCATCGCCGATGGAGCCGCTCAGTGAACCCGAGCAGCAGCTCCGGCAGCCGCACCCCGCTTCAACTCGACCTCAGCGAAAAGGAGAATCCTTCCGTGACCGCAATGACGACCGGCCGCGCCTCCTGGCGCAAGCCCCTCGCCCTCACCAGCGCGATGCTCGCCGTGATCGGCCTCGCCGCCTGCTCGCCGGCCGCCCCGGCCCGGGACGCGAGCGCCCAATCGGGCGCGCCCCTCGCCTCGGACACCGCCCTGGACGGCGCATGGCAGCAGCGGACCTACAAGAGCATCTACGAGCAGAAGATCGACTGGCATCCCTGCACGGCCGAGGACGGACTGGACGACCAGGTGTCCCCGGTCCTCGAAGAGGCCAAGGTCGACGTCTCGACTTACGAGTGCGGCACCGTGAAGGCGCCGATGGACTGGGCGAACCCCTCCGACACGAGGACGATCGACCTCGCCGTCGTGAGGATCCCCTCCACCGGCGATCCCGATAAGGCGATCCCGCTCTTCATGAATCCGGGCGGCCCCGGCGCCAGCGGCGTCCAGCAGGCGATGTCCATGCCCGCGACCCCGGCCTTCACCAAGGTCATGGAGACCCACGAGGCGTGGGGCTTCGACCCCCGGGGCGTCGGCCGTTCGACCCCGGTCTCCTGCCCCTCCGACTCCGAGATCGGAGCCGTGCAGCTCGCCGAATGCGCGAAGACGAACCCGATCGCCCACTACATGGGCACCTCCTACGTCGCCCGCGACATGGAGCTCCTCCGCGTCCTCTCGGGCGCGCCGCGCCTCGACTACCTCGGCTACTCCTACGGGACGATGCTCGGCGCGACCTACGCGACCCTCTTCCCCTCGACCGCCGGGCGCATGATCCTCGACTCCGCCGAGAACGCCAAGTGGGGCAGCATCGAGCACAACTACGACCAGCAGGTCGCCGTCGCCAAGGCGGCCGGCGCCCTGGCCGACTCCTGCACGAAGATGACCACCCTGGAGGGCGCGTCCGTCACCTGCCCCTTCACCTCCGAACGGGAGATGCTCGACTACAAGAAGTCCCTTGATGAGACGCCGCTGAAGGCGAGCGACGGCACGGAGATCACCGGCTCGGAGCTCCGCGACTTCCTCACGAGCGCCCTCTACAACTTCCCCGAGGCCCAGGCCTCCTCCCTCGATCTCCTCGGCAAGGCCAAGTCCGGCGACCAGCAGGCGATCGACGAGCTCTCCGCGCAGATCGCGAGCGGCGGCGCCGAGATCGACACGGCCGGCCAGCTCACCGTCTGCCCCTCCACGCCGAAGACGCCCGACCTCGCCGGCCTCATCGAGCACATCAAGAAGGTGGGCGTCCCCGAGTTCATCGGCGGCCCCGAACTCACCGACGAAGTGATCTCCGAGTACACGAAGTTCGAGTGCGCGTCCCTGGCCGAGACCGGCACGGACTTCACGGACACCTTCGACGCCTCCAAGGTGAAGAACCCGCTCCTCGTCATCGGCATCACCGGCGACCACGCCACCCCCTTCCAGCACGGCAAGGAACTGGCTGAACAGCTCGGCAAGGCCTCCTTCCTCACCCTCGAGGGGACCGGCCACGGAGCCTCCTTCTCCGAGCGTTCGAGCTGCGTCGACGCGGCAGCCGTCGACTACCTCAACACCGGCGCTCTGCCGGAGGAGGGCACCGTCTGCCAGGCCGGATGACGTCTGCAAGGGCCTGAGCTGAAACTGAGCTGAGACACCAAGGGCGGCCGACATA
>NZ_JBNOYB010000017.1:0-3666 GCF_050312375.1 Schaalia sp. | reverse complement strand
GTCTGGCCCTCGCGCACTCCGCGAGGGCCGGGCCGCTCGTCCGACGGGATCCGCCGGTGTCAGCCCGCGAGCACCTGGGTGCTCAGCGGCGTGCGGTTGCCGAATCGGTGGTTGGTGATCGAGATGGCCTGCTCATGGACGAAGGGCAGGATTTCGATCCGGCCCGCGGCCGTGACGGGGGCGTCCCACACCGCGAGGTCGATCGAACCGTCGAGGGCGCTCCGCAGGGCGTCGCCGTCCTCCCCGATGAGGCGGATCCTCTCGTCGAGCGCGATCCCCTTGCGCTTGAGGGAGGCTGCGAAGGACGCGGCGTCCTCGACCCCGTATTCGACTCCGTGAGCTTCGAGGAGGGCGAGGATCTCGGCGGGGAGGGGCGTCGCGCTCGAGACGCGCAGGGACATGGGGGCGTGGCCGCCGCCCGCGAAGGCCCGTTCGAAGGCTCCCGTCTCCGTCCGGCGGATGGCGCCGAGGGCGAGGCCGGCCGAGAGGACGCGGAGGAGGTCCTCGAGTGCGGCTGCGGCGCCCGCCCGGATCGTCACCGGGAGCGGGACGTAGCGCAGGAGGTTGCGCTCGGCGGGAACCCGGGACGGGTCATGGAGGACGTCGAACTCGCAGGCGAGGGCGGCGCAGTCCGAGGCGATCGCCGCGTCGAGCTTGCGCGATCCCTCTTCGTCGAGGAGGGCGCGGCCGATCCCGGCGAGCTCTTTGAGCTGCGGCTTCGTCGGCGTTCCGGCGGCCGAGGGCGTCGCCGGGGTGAAGGAGCCGAATCCGAAGAGGTAGTTCGGCCCGCCCGCCTTCGCGCCCTCGCCGACGACCGAGCGCTTCCAGCCGCCGAAGGGCTGGCGCTGCACGATGGCACCCGTGATCCCGCGGTTGACGTAGACGTTGCCCGCCTGGATCCCGTTGAGCCACTGGTTGATCTCGTCCGGGTCGAGGGAGTGCAGGCCCGCGGTGAGGCCGTACTCCGTGGCGTTCTGCGCCTCGATCGCCTCGTCGAGGGTGTCGACGCGCATGATGCCGAGGATCGGGCCGAAGTACTCGGTGAGGTGGTATTCGCTGCCGGGCTCGACGCCCGAGCGGATGCCCGGGCTCCACAGGCGGTTCGTGTCGTCGAGGCGGCGCGGCGCGATCTCCCACTTCTGCCCGGGCTCGAGGGTCGTGAGCCCCCTGAGGAGCTTGCCCGTGGGCTCGGCGGCGAGCGGTCCCATCTGGGCGGAGAGGTCATCGGCCCAGGCGACGTGGAGGGAGCGGACCGCATCGAGGAGCTGGTCGCGCACGCGCGTGGAGAAGCCGACGCTGCCGACGAGGATCACGTAGGACGCGGCCGAGCACTTCTGGCCGGCGTGCCCGAAGGCGGAGTTGACGACGTCCTTGACGGCGAGGTCGAGGTCGGCCGAGGGGGTGATGACGATGGCGTTCTTGCCCGAGGTCTCGGCCATGATCCGCATCGTCGGGTCCCAGGAGCGGAAGAGCTTCGCGGTGTCGGCGGCGCCGGTGAGGACGACGCGCTCGACGGCCCCGTGGGTGAGGAGGGCCTTGCCGAGGTCGTTCTCGGCGACGTCGACGAGGGCGAGGGCCTCCTTCGGGACTCCGGCGGCCCACAGGCACTCGGCGATGAGCGCGCCGCATCGCTTCGCCTGGGGCGCGGGCTTGAGGATGGCGGCGGAACCTGCGGCGAGGGCCGCGAGGACTCCGCCCGCGGGGATCGCGAGGGGGAAGTTCCACGGCGGCGTGACGAGGGTGAGGGCCACGGGGTGGAATTCGGCGCCGTCGATCCGCTCGAGTTCGAGGGCGGACTGGGCGTAGTAGTGGGCGAAGTCGGTGGCCTCGGATACTTCGACGTCGGCCTGCTCGAGGGACTTGCCGAGCTCGGATCCGGCGACCTCGATGAGATCGGCGCGGCGGCGCGCGAGTTCGACGCCGGCGCGGTGGAGGATCTCGGAGCGTTCGGCGGCGGACTTCGCGCCCCACTCCCGTCCGGCTTCGGCTGCGGCCGTCACCAGTGCGTCGAGGGTTTCGGCGTCTTCGACGAGGGCGGCCCCGATGGTGTCGACGCCGAGCGTGGAGGCGGGCACGCGGGCCGCGATCCCGCGCGCCCATTCGAGGTTCGCCGGGAGCGCCGGGTCGGAGTCGGGGGTGTTCGCGAAGGTCCAGGTCCCCTCCTCGTCTTTGAGGGCGGAGGCCAGGTCCTCGGGGGATTCCGCGAGGCGGTTCTGGTGGCGGGTCGGGCCGACGCGGGACTCGCCCTCGGCCCTCATCTGGTCGATGGCGGCGAGGAAGCGCGTGCGCTCCTTCTCGAAGGCGGCGGGGTCGGTTCCGATGTCGAAGATCGAGGCCATGAAGTTCTCGTCGGCGGAGTTCTCCTCGAGGCGGCGCACGAGGTAGGCGATCGCGACGTCGTACTCCTCGGGGTGGACGACGGGGACGTAGAGGAGGAGGTTTCCGACCTCTTCGCGCACGGCCGCCGCCTGCTGGGTCGCCATGCCCGAGAGCATCTCGAATTCGACTTCGGAGGTGACGCCGCGCTCCTTGGCGAGCTCCCATGCGCACGCGACGGTGAAGAGGTTGTGACCGGCGACGCCGAGGTTGACGTTCGCCGTGCGCTCGGGGCGCATCGCCCAGTCGAGGATGCGGACGTAGTTGGCGTCGGTCGCCTGCTTGGAGTCCCAGGTCGTGAGGTTCCATCCGCGGATCTGGGCTTCGACGCGTTCCATCGCGAGGTTCGCGCCCTTGACGACGCGGACCTTGATGGGGGCTCCGCCGCGCGCCCGGCGCGCTCCGGCCCATTCCTGGAGGTCCTTCATCGCGTCGAGGGTGTCGGGCAGGTAGGCCTGGAGGACGATGCCGGCGCGCAGGCCGAGGCAGTCCTCGCGGTCGAGGATCTTCTTGAAGACGTCGACGGTGAGGTGGAGGTCGTGGTACTCCTCCATGTCGAGGTTGATGAACTTGCCCCCGGCCTTGGCGGCGTACTGGTAGAGGGGGAGGAGCTGGCTGACGGCGTGCTCGACGACCTGCTCGTAGCCCCAGGGGTTGTGGGGGCCGGTGACGGCCGAGACTTTGAGGGAGACGTAGTCGACGTCGGGGCGCTCGAGGAGTCGGCGCGTGTCGTCGAGTCGCTTGCGCGCCTCCTTCTCGCCGAGGACCGCTTCGCCGAGGAGGTTCATGTTGAGGCGGGCGCCGCCGGCGCGGAGGCGCTCGATCGCGGGGCCGAGCTTCTCGTCGGTGACGTCGACGACGAGGTCGCCGACGAGGCGCGCGAAGACCTTGCGGGCCGCGGGGATCGCAAGGTCGGGGAGGAGGCGGCCGGCCTTCCCGCCGATGAGGGCGGGCGTGCGCAGGTACCAGGGGAGGAACTTGGGGTTCTTGTCGCCGAGCTCGCCGAGGTGGCGGGCCGCGACCCTGCGGTCCTCGGGCCGGATGACCCCGTCGACGAAGGAGACGGTGTAGTCGAGGCCGTCCTCGTCGTCGAGGACTCCCGCGAGGAGCTTCGCGGCGGGGTCGATCGGATGGTTCGTCGAGGCGCTCGCCCACCGGCGGGCGGTGTCGAGGGCGCGGTCGACGATCGTGGTGAAGTCGGTGCTGTCGGTCATTGCGTAGTTCCTTATGCGAGGTGCGGTCGGGGGTGGGCGCGCGGACAAGGTCCGGGCCCCGGCGCCCTGGGAGAAG
>NZ_JBNOYB010000016.1:0-7632 GCF_050312375.1 Schaalia sp. | reverse complement strand
GCAGCCGCATCCGATGCCGGGGATGCGAAACGCCGGAAGACACAAGTACGCAGCTCGCCCCTTGTGTGTGGGGTTGGCCCTTTGTGTGCGGGCTTGCCTGGGGTGTTGGAGGGGTTAAGTCCGCAGTGTGGTTCTTGTGTGTGGGGTTGGCCCTTTGTGTGTGGGGTTGGCGGGGGTCATTGGTGGGGTTAAGTCCGCAGTGTGGTTCTTGTGTGCGGGACTGGCGTGCGCGTGTGCGGGGCTGAGCCGCAGGCCGTTCCCAGGTGCGGGCGGGCCCCTCCAAGACGGCTTCGTCCTTCGTGCGGGAGCGGACTCGACCCTCCGGGCGAGGTTCCCACGGGCGCGCGGGAACCTCCTCGGCGCACGAAGCACCCCGCGCGAACAGCGGCACGGTCGCTCCCGTTCAGAGCCTCTCAACCGCCCGCGCGAGGACGCTCTCCGGCCCTTCATCGCCTTCCTCCGATGCACTAACGTGACCGCATGAACACGAGGAGCGGCTCGAGAGACCGACGGTTTCGCCGTGCGCCCGCCCGACTCCGGGAGATCAATCACCGCGCTTCCGCATCGCCCCTTCTCGCCCTCGTCCTCTGCTTCACTCTCCTCGCCGGATGCGTCGCTGACGATCGCGCCTCCAGCCCGGGCGGACCTGCGGTCGACCGCTCCGAATCGGAGGACCCGACTACGCCCGAATCCGCGGGATCCTCGGCGAGCGCCCCATCAGCGAGGAGCGCCTTCTCCGCCGGGCATCGCGTCGGCGTCCTTCTTGGCATCGACCCTCACGACCCCTCCTTCGATCCACGGGATTACGCCGATAACGACGTCCTCATCCTGGATCTTCAATCCTTCCGCGCGGATCAGGTCGCAGCGCTGCGCGCCGTCGGAGTCGACACGATCTACGGCTACGTCTCTATAGGCTCCCTCGAGTCCTACCGGCCTTATGCGCAGCGCTTCCAGAACCTCACCTTCGCCCCCTATGAGAACTGGCCCGATGAGCGGTGGATCGACGTCACCAACGCCTCCTGGCAGCGGTTCATCACCACGGAGCTGGCCCCCAGACTCATCGCCCTCGGTGCCGATGGATTCTTCGTCGACAACGCGGACGTCTACGCGCAGCGATCGGACGACGCCGTCTATCAGGCGCTCCTCGCGATGATCCGCGCCATGCGCGCAAGCGGCAGGCCCGTCATGATCAATGGCGGCGCCGCTTTCGTCGAGCGCATGCAGTCCGAGGGACTGGGCGCCGAGATCGACGCCCTCGCTCAGGAGGAACTCCTCACCCGGATCGTCGACTACGAAGCCGAACGTTTCGAAAGGCAGTCTCCCCCGGAGACGCGCATCACCGAGAATCGCCTTGAGCGGGCCCGCCGCGAAGGCGCCGCCGTGCTGCTCATCGAATATTCGGAGGACGCGGACCTCGCCGCTGAGGTCGCCCGGTACGCGCGCGGCAAGGGCTTCGCCTCCTGCGTCTCCTCGAGCGTGGATCTGCGCGGGGACTGACGAGCGCGCCTCCGTCGATTCCTTGTCGAGTGCAACAGCCGCCTCAGCTCCGCGGAAGCCCCAGGGGACTCGCGGGAACGCAGTCCCGCGAACACGAGGCGCCGGTGCGGAAGAAAGCACGCATCGTCCGCCGGACGGACCGCTCCGGCGGACGGATTCCCGACTCGGCCCGCCTCCACCGGATTCGGACGCGCTTTCGTCCGCCGCGCATTTATCGCTAGGCTGAGGGCCGTGAAGGTTCTCCTCGTTGGGAATGGCGGGCGCGAGCACGCGCTCGCCCGGGCACTCATCCGCACCGCCGACCCGGCCGATCCGGTCGAACTCATCGTCCAGGCGGGCAACCCCGGAATCGAAGCACTCGGCGATTCCTTCGTCACCGATCCTTCCGACCCCGGCGCCGTGGTCGCGCGGGCCGTCTCCCAGAAGGTCGATGTCGTCATCGTCGGCCCTGAGGCCCCCCTCGTCGCAGGCGTCGCCGACGCCGTGATCGCCGCGGGCATCCCCTGCTTCGGCCCCACGAAAGCCGCGGCGCGCCTCGAAGCCTCCAAATCCTTCGCCAAAGAGGTGATGGAAGCGGCGGGGGTCGCGACCGCCCGCGCCTTCACCTGCCGCACCATGGAACAGGTCGACGCCGCCCTCGACGAGCTCGGCGCCCCCCACGTCGTCAAAGACGACGCGCTCGCAGCGGGCAAGGGCGTCGTCGTCACCGAGGACCGCGAGGCCGCGCGCGCCCACGCCGAGGCCTGCCTCGCCCGCGAAGACGGCGCGGTCGTCATCGAGGACTACCTCGACGGCCCCGAAGTCTCCCTCTTCTGCGTATCCGACGGCGTCACCGTCATCCCCCTCGTACCCGCGCAGGACTTCAAACGTGCCCACGACGGCAATGAAGGGCCCAACACCGGCGGAATGGGCGCCTATTCGCCGCTGCCCTGGCTCGCCGAAGGAGTCGTCGAAGAGGTCGTCGCCACCGTCGCGAAACCGACCGTCGACGAAATGGCCCGTCGCGGCACCCCCTTCGTCGGCCTGCTGTACTGCGGGCTCGCGATGACCTCGAAGGGCATCCGGGTCGTCGAGTTCAACGTCCGCTTCGGCGACCCCGAGACCCAGGCCGTCCTCGAACGCCTCGACTCCCCCCTCGCCGAACTCCTCTTCGCAGCGGCGACGGGAGCCCTCGACCGCATCCCCGCCCCCCGCTGGTCGAAGGACGCGGCCGTCACCGTCGTCATGGCCTCGGGCGGATACCCCGGGCCGACTGACACCGGCCACGAGATCACGGGCATCGACGAAGCCGAAGCGCTCGACGGCGTTCACGTCATCCACGCGGGCACCGGCACGAGGATCGCCGACGACCCGGCGGATGCCGCAGCCGGCTGCTGCGGCTTCGAGCCCGCCGAGATCCTCATCAACACCGGCGGCCGCGTACTCGACGTCGTGGGCCGCGGCCCGGATGTCGCGGCGGCCCGCGCGAAGGCCTACGAGGGCGTGGCCCTCATCTCCTTCGCGGGTGAGCATCACCGCTCCGATATCGCGACCTGGCCCGCCGGACTCGACGCGAAGAACTGAACTGAAGAGAGCGACTGGAGGATCACGATGACCGACGACGAATTGCGCGGATGGGTGAGAGTGTCCTCCGGGAAGGTGCGCGACATCTACGCGCCCGCCGACCAGGATGCGCCCGATCGTCTCCTCCTCGTCACCTCCGACCGGATCAGCGCCTTCGACTACATCCTCCCGACGCCGATCCCGGGCAAGGGCAAGATCCTCAACCAGCTGGCGATCTGGTGGATGGACCGCCTCCGCGACATCGTCGAGAACCACCTCCTCGCCACCGCGCACGACCCCCTCGACCCCTACTCCGTACCGGAGGGCGTCGAAGGGCGCGCCGTCGTCGCGAAAGCGCTGCGCATGATCCCCATCGAATGCGTCGTCCGCGGCTACCTCACGGGCTCCGGCCTCGTCGAATACGAAAAGTCCGGCACGGTCTGCGGGATCGGACTGCCCGAGGGCCTCGCCGAAGCCTCGCGCCTCGACACGCCGATCTTCACTCCGGCCGCCAAGGCCGAACTCGGCGAGCACGACGAGAACATCACCTTCGAACGCGCGGCCGACATGGTCGGCGCCGAGCTCGCCGCGCGCCTGCGCGACACCTCGATCGCCCTCTACGAGCGGGCCCGGGACATCGCCGCAGCCCGGGGCGTCATCATCGCCGATACGAAATTCGAATTCGGCCTAGATCCGGCCACAGGCGCCCTCGTCCTCGGCGATGAGATCCTCACCCCGGACTCCTCGCGCTTCTGGCCAGCCGACGAATGGACCCCGGGCCGGCCCACCCCCAGCTTCGACAAGCAGTACCTTCGCGACTGGCTCACCTCGGCCGCATCCGGATGGGATCGCGCTTCGGGCGCCCAACCGCCCGCCCTGCCGGACGAGGTCGCCGCCGCAACCGGTGCCCGCTACGTCGAAGCCTTCACTCGCCTCACCGGCGAGGAACCCAAGCTGTGAAGCACCACCACAGGCGGGACCTGGAAAGCCCGCTCGACGAAGGAGGAACGCCGTGGGGCGAATCATCGTGGAAGTGATGCCGAAGCCGGAGATCCTGGACCCCCAGGGCAAGGCCGTCGGCTCGGCGCTGCCCAGGCTCGGGATCACGAGCTTCACCGCGGTTCGGCAGGGCAAGTGCTTCCACCTCAGCGTGGACGGGCCCGTCACCGAGGAATTGCTCGCCGACGCCCGTCGGGCCGCCGAAGAGGTCCTCTCGAACCCGATCATCGAAGACGTCGTCCGCGTTGAAGCCCTCCCCGAAGAAGGAGCCGCGAAGTGACGCGCGTCGGAGTCGTCACCTTCCCCGGCACCCTCGACGACAGGGACGCCGCCCGCGCCGTGCGCCTCGCAGGCGCCGAACCCGTCGCCCTGTGGCACAAGGACGCAGACCTGCACGGCGTCGACGCGGTCGTCATCCCCGGAGGCTTCTCCTACGGCGACTACCTGCGCTGCGGCGCCATCGCCGCGACGGCCCCCGTCATGGGCGAGATCATCGCAGCAGCCGGGAAGGGAATGCCCGTCCTCGGCATCTGCAACGGCTTCCAAGTCCTCTGCGAATCCCACCTCCTGCCCGGAGCCCTCATCCGCAACGACCACCAGAAGTTCTTCTGCCGCGACCAGATCCTCCGCGTCGAGAACACCGCGACCGCATGGACCTCCTCCTTCGAGGAAGGGGAGCTCCTCACGGTGCCGCTGAAGAACGGCGAGGGCAACTTCCAAGCCTCCCCCGACGAGCTCGAGCGCCTCGAGGGCGAGGGGCGCGTGATCTTCCGCTACGTCGACCTCAACCCGAACGGCTCGGCGAACGACATCGCCGGCGTCGCGAACGACGCGGGCAACGTCGTCGGACTCATGCCCCACCCCGAGCATGCGACCGAATCCGGCTTCGGCCCGCTCGGACGCGGCCGCGAGGGCGAGTTCGCCGCCCACGGCGGCACCGAGGGCCTGAAGATCTTCCAGTCCGTCCTCGCGAGCCTCGTCGGCTGAGCGCCGCCCCGCCCTCGTCCCCCGACGCGCCGCATCGCGCGGACCGGCCGCGAGGACCCTACCTGAAGACGTGTTGTTGTACGGACCGCCCCGGTCCGAAGCGAAGGAATGGAAAGCCAATGACCGCCGAGGCCCCCACCTCCCCCCGCGAACTCCCCGACACCGTCGAGGACGCCGCCGCCACCCCCGACAAGGAGATGCCCTGGCGCGAGCTCGGGCTCAAGGCCGACGAGTACGAGAGGATCGTCGAGATCCTCGGGCGCCGTCCGACGAACGCCGAGCTCGCCATGTACTCGGTGATGTGGTCCGAGCACTGCTCGTACAAGTCCTCGAAGAAGCACCTCGCCGAGCAATTCGGCGCGCGCACGACCGAGGAGATGAAGCGCCGCCTCCTCGTCGGCATGGGCCAGAACGCCGGCGTCGTCGACATCGGGAAGGGCTGGGCCGTCACCTTCAAGGTCGAGTCCCACAACCACCCGAGCTTCGTCGAGCCCTATCAGGGCGCCGCAACCGGCGTCGGCGGCATCGTCCGCGACATCATCTCCATGGGAGCGCGCCCGGTCGCCGTCATGGACCAGCTCCGCTTCGGCGCGGTCGACCACCCCGACACCGCGCGCGTCGTCCACGGGGTCGTCTCGGGCGTCGGCGGCTACGGCAACTGCCTCGGCCTGCCCAACATCGGCGGCGAAACCGAGTTCGACCCCTCCTACCAGGGCAATCCCCTGGTCAACGCCCTGTGCCTGGGGACCCTGCGCCACGAGGACATCCACCTGGCCAACGCCGAGGGCGAGGGCAACCTCGTCGTCCTCTTCGGCGCGCGCACCGGCGGCGACGGCATCGGCGGCGCCTCGATCCTCGCCTCGGAGACCTTCGAGGACGGCATGCCCGCCAAGCGCCCCTCCGTCCAAGTCGGCGACCCCTTCATGGAGAAGGTCCTCATCGAATGCTGCCTCGACCTCTTCGCCGCGAATGTCGTCCAGGGCATCCAGGACCTCGGCGCCGCCGGTATCTCCTGCGCGACCAGCGAGCTCGCCTCCAACGGCGACTCGGGCATGCACGTCGACCTCGAGAAGGTCCTCCTGCGCGACCCGACCCTGACGGCCGGGGAGATCCTCATGTCGGAGTCGCAGGAGCGGATGATGGCGATCGTCACCCCCGCCGACCGCGAGCGCTTCTTCGAAATCATCGACAAGTGGGACGTCGAGGCGTCGATCATCGGCGAGCTCACCGGCGACGGGCGCCTCACCATCGACCACTTCGGCCACCGGATCGTCGACGTCGACCCGAAGACCGTCGCCCACGAGGGCCCCGTCTACGACCGCCCCTACGCGCGCCCCGCCTGGCAGGACGAGCTCCAGGCCGACTCCTCCGAGCGGCTCGAGCGGCCGGCGAGCGGCGCGGAGCTCATCGCCGACATCCGCACGGTCCTCGCGGACGTCAACCAGGCGTCGAAGGCGTGGGTCACCGACCAGTACGACCGCTACGTCCAGGGCAACACGGCCCTCGCCCAGCCCGATGACGCGGGCGTCGTCCGCGTTGACGAGGAGTCCGGCCTCGGCGTCGCCCTCGCGACGGACGCCAACGGCTGGTACACGAAACTCGACCCGGCGACCGGCGCGAAGCAGGCCCTCGCCGAGGCCTACCGCAACGTCGCCGTCGTCGGCGCCGAGCCCGTCGCGATCACGGATTGCCTGAACTTCGGCAACCCCGAGGACACGGATGCGATGTGGCAGCTCGTCACCGCGATGACGGCCCTGGCCGACGGCTGCATCGAGCTCGGCGTGCCGGTCACCGGCGGCAACGTCTCCCTCTACAACTCCTCCGGCACGGAGAAGAACCTCCCGACCTCGTCGATCAACCCGACGCCCGTCGTCGGCATGCTCGGCATCATGGAGGACGTCCGACGCGCCAACCCCTCGGGCTTCACCGAGGAGGGGCTCGCGGTCGTCCTGCTCGGTCAGACGCGCTCCGAGCTCGACGGCTCCGCCTGGGCGCGCATCCGCCACTCCCACCTCGGCGGCCTGCCCCCGCGCGTCGATTTCGACGCCGAGGTCGCGCTCGGCAATGTCGTGCGCGCCCTGTCGGCCGCCGACGGCCCCGACGGGCGCCCGCTCGTGCGCGCGGCCCACGACCTGTCCAACGGCGGCCTCGCGCAGGCGCTCGTCGACATGGTCCTCCGATTCGGCATCGGCGGAAGCTTCGACCTCACCGAGGCGCAGGGCTTCAACGGCCTGTCCGACTTCGAGATCCTCTTCTCCGAGTCCCAGGCGCGCGCGATCCTCGCGGTTCCCGAAGGCGCGCTCGCGGCCGTCCACGCCGCCGCCGAGGCCGAGGGCGTGCCCGTCGCGCGCCTGGGCACGACGGGCGGGGACATGCTCGCCGTCCTCGGCTCCGACCTCCTCGCCGACGGCGTCGGCGGGTGGATCGAGGACGTGGAGGCGCTGAGGGCCCGCTCGGAGGCGGCGCTGCGCGAGAGGTTCTGAAGCCGGGCAGCGGCCGATCCTGACGGACGGTCCCGGGGCCGTCCGGGCACGGCTCGCCCGCTCCTCGGCGGCCTCTGATCAGACGGTGGTGCCCGCCTGGCAGACCCTGCCGGCCCCTCCCGCG
>NZ_JBNOYB010000015.1:0-4233 GCF_050312375.1 Schaalia sp. | reverse complement strand
GAGTGCGCCCCCGGATCAACGGGGGCGCCCCTCCTCATGCGCTTCGGGCTCGGCTTCAGTACGCGAGACCCTTCGGTTGCGCCGCCAGGACGGCCGACTGCGGATTCGGCACCTCGAAGCCGTTCGCCTTGTAGGCCTCGTAATCGAAGTTCTCGCATTCGTCGTAGCCGATGCGGTGGTACTCGTAGAAGCCGTCCCAGTTTTCGTAGCCCGTGCCGAGCTCGGATTCGAGGAAGGCGTCGGCCATCGCCATAGCCGTCGGGGGCGCGACGTAGAAGGACCCCATGGCCAGCAGGTTCGCATTGTTCGCCGCTGCGGCTCGCTTCGCCGCGGGCACCGTCTCGCATACGGCCGCGTGGACGTGCGGGACCTTCGACGCGGCGATGTGGATCCCCATGCCCGTTCCGCAGAAGGCGAGAGCCCTTTCGAAGTCGCCCTCGGCGATCTTGGCCCCGAGGGCGAAGCCGACGCGGTGGTACATCGGGCACGCCTCGATGTCCGGGGTGAGGTCGGTGACCGTCCACCCGCGTTCTTGCAGGTGGGCTTTCACGGCCTCTTTGAGGGGGAATCCCGCGAAGTCGGCGCCGACGACGACGTGCTTGCTCCTCACTGTTTTCATCGGGTCTTCCTTCCCGGGAGGAAACGCGCCAGCGGGTTCCTGCCCTTCATTTCATTTGCGCAGATGACGACGAGGAGGACGCCGCCCCAGATGAGTGCTCGGTAGAAGTTGGAGATGTTCGGGAACATGTTGAGGCCCGATGAGAGGACCTGGAGCATGACGACCGCCAGGATGACGCCGGCGATCCGGCCCTTGCCGCCGTTGGGGTTCACGCCGCCGAGGACGGCGATGAGGACCGTGAGCAGCGTGTAGCTCGCCCCGTAGTCGGCCTTCGCTGAGTTGTAGTTCGCGAGCATCACGAGGCCAGCCATCGCCCCCATGATCCCCGAGAGCATGTAAGTCCTCATGAGCAGGCTCCTGATCTTCAGACCCGAGAAGTGGGCGGCGGTCTCGTTCGCCCCGATGAGGAGGATCTTCGTGCCGAAGCCGGTGAGGGTGAGGATGAGGCCGACGACGGTCGCGCACACGATGAAGATGATGAGGGGCATCGGGATGAAGCCGAGGCGCGCGGCGAAAACCGCGCCGTAGGCGTCGGGGATGCCGGAGACCGGCTTGCCTTCGGTGAGGATGATCGCGATGCCGCCGAAGAGCTCCATCGTTCCGAGGGTCGCCAGGATCGGGGGGATCCTGAGCACGGACACGAGGAAGCCGTTGAACGCGCCGAAGACGGATCCGACGATGAGGGCGATGGCGAGTGCGATGACGACGGCCATGCTCATTGAGGATGCGCTCGCGTCCCCGGTGAGCATCGCTCGCAGCACCAGCGCCGTGCAGATCGAGGTCACGTTGGCGATGGACACCGCGGACAGGTCGATGCCGCCGGTGAACATCGTGAGCATGACCCCCAGGGCCATGAGGCCGAATTCGGGGAATTGGATCGCCATCGACTGCCATGTGCGCAGGGCGAAGAAGGGCCCCGGTCGCACGATCGCGAAGAAGATGAGCAGGAGGACGAGGATGAGGATGAGCCTCGTCATGTACGTGTCCTTCGCCAGGAAGGACGGCATCGAGATCCGCTTGCGCGCGGGAGTGGTGGAAGTGCTCATGAGTGTTCTCCTATTCACGCCGCTGCCCGCAGGCGCCGCGACCTCGCCACCTGGACGGCGGAGACGCCGGTTCCGATGATGATGAGGAGGCCGAGGGCGAAGCCCTGCCAGAAGGTCGGGATGCCGGTGAGGATCATCGAGTTCTGGACGATGACGATGAGGAGGGTGCCGAGGACGACGCCCGTGAGCGAACCTGTGCCGCCCGTGATCGCTGTGCCGCCGAGGACGACGGCGGCGATGACCATCATCTCCATGCCGAGGAGGTTCGTCGGGTGCATTTGACCCATGGAGGTGGTGCGGACCATCCCCGCGAGCGCGGCGATCACGCCGACGATGACGTAGAGCCAGAACTTCGTGCGACGGACTTTGAATCCCGCGCGTTCGGCGGCGGATTCGTCGCCGCCGAGGGCGAAGATGCCCCGCCCGAACATCGTGTACCGGGTGATGAAGAAGGCGATCGCGAGGACGGCGACGAAGATCAGGAAGCTCACGGGCATCTGCGACTTCAAACCGGACTGGGGGTTCGTGACGGTGAAGAGCGATGAGGCTCCGAAGTCCTTCATCGATTGGGGGATGTTCGGGATCTGCACCGAGTTGAGCGCGCCCTGCATGAAGCCGGAGAACACGTTCGCCGTGCCCAGGGTGATGATGAGCGTCGGGACGGTGAGCCACGAGGTGAAGAGGCCGTTGAAGGCTCCCAGGAGCGCGCCGAAGAGCATCGCGAGGAGGAAGGGCACGATGACCGGGCCGTTGAAGCCCTGATCGACGAGGATCCGCGTCGTCGCGTAGACCGCGAGCGAGGCGAGGGCGGGGAAGGAGACGTCGATCCCGCCCGAGACGAGGACGAGGTGCGCGGCGACGGCGAAGAGCCCGGGGACGACCATGGCGTTGGCGAGGTCGACGATGTTGTTCGCCGAGAAGAACTGCCCGCTTCTCATCTGGATGACGAGGGCGAGGACGATGATGACGAGGAGGACCCAGAATTCATTGGCGCGCAGGATCTTCGTTTTCATGGAGGTCATTTCACTTCGCTCCTTCCGGTGCGGCGTCGCGGGAGACGAGTTCGCCGAGCTCGGCTTCGCTCGTGGTCGCGGGGTCGATCGATTCGCAGATCCGGCCGCCGCGCATGATGAGGACCGATGAGCAGTTCGTGAGGACTTCGGCGATGTCGTCGGAGATGATGACGATCGCCATGCCCTCCTTTGCGAGGCGTTGGAGGATCGAGTGGATCGTGTACTTGGAACCGATGTCCACGCCGACGGTCGGGCCGTTGAGGATGAGGACGTCCGGCTTGGTCGCGAGCCATTTCGCGAGGACGACCTTCTGCTGGTTGCCGCCCGAGAGGGTGTTGACGGCGTTCTCGTGGTCCGGGGTGGCGACTTCGAGTTCGCGGACCCAGCGCGCTTCTTCCTCTTCGATCCTCTTCTTGTCGAGGACGCCGAGGGCGCCGGCGAAGGAGTCGAGCTCGGAGATGACGATGTTCTCGCCGATGGATCGGGTGAGGAAGAGCCCTTCGGTGAGGCGGTCTTCGGGGACGAGGGCGATTCCGGCTTTGATGGCGTCCTGAACGGACGAGAGGGTGACCTTCGCGCCGTTGACCGCGATCGTTCCCGAGGACGTCGGGAGGGATCCGAAGAGCGCGAGGGCGAGTTCGGTGCGGCCGGAGCCGAGTAGGCCCGTGATGCCGAGGATCTCGCCGCCCTTGAGGGAGAAGGAGACGTCTTCGAATGCGCCTTGTGCGGAGAGGTTCTTCACTTCGAGGACGGGTTCATCGGTGACGCGGTCGGCCTCGAAGCGGGTCTCGTCGAACTCCTTGCCCGTCATGTACTTGGCGAACTTGTGGCGATCGAGTTCGTCGCGGTCGCAGGTGATGACCTTCTCGCCGGAGCGCAGGATCGTGAAGCGCTCGGAGATCTCGAAGACCTCTTCGAGCTTGTGGGAGACGAAGAGGATGGCGATCCCGCGGGCTTTGAGCTCGCTGATGATGGAGAAGAGGGCGTCGACCTCGTGCTTGGTGAGGGCCGTGGTCGGTTCGTCCATCACGATGAGCTTCGCGTCGGACATGAGGGCGCGGCAGATGGCGACGAGCTGCTTGTCGGCCACCGACAGGTCGCCGACCTTGGCGTCCAGGTCGACGGCGAAGCCGATCTTCGCGACGGCTTCTTCAGCGATCGCCCGGAATCTCTTCCAGTTGACGAGTTTGCGGCCGGCGGCGACTTCGGTCGTGAGGGCGAGATTCTCCATGACCGTGAGGTTCGGGAAGACGGAGAAGTCCTGGTAGATCACCTGGATGCCGGCGCCGATCGCATCCAGGGGCGTCAGTTTCGTCCATGTGCGCCCGTCGATCTCGATGACGCCGGAGTCGGCTTCGTGGACTCCGGAGATCACTTTGATGAGAGTCGACTTCCCCGAGCCGTTCTCGCCCGCGAGGCAGTGGATCTCGCCGGGCGCGATGTCGAGGTCGATGTTCTTGAGCGCGTGCACGCCCGCGAACGTCTTCGAGACGTTCTTCACTGAGATGAGGGGGGATTCCATTCCCGATTCCTTCCAAGCCGCAGTGCGCCCGCG
>NZ_JBNOYB010000014.1:0-4887 GCF_050312375.1 Schaalia sp. | reverse complement strand
ACCTAAGAAAAAGGGAAAGGGCCCGGCGCTGCTGCGCCGGGCCCTTTGCGGAATCGAGGTCAGGCCTCGACGTCCAGCAGACCCTTCTTGTACGCCTTCGCCAGACGACGCGGAATACGAACCTCGCGGCCGGCAACCTTGATGTTGTCCAGACCGGTGAGGTCAGCCTTCCACGAGGAACGGCGAGTGCGGGTGTTCGCACGGGACATCTTTCGCTTCGGAACTGCCATTGTCGTGCCTCCCCTCTCTTCTCGTGAGTCGTATGGTCGGTGGGTGGTCCGAGGACCGCCGCCCGACGCTCGGCGCCGCGAGAAGGACCCGACCGGCCCGTTCCCACTGACGGCAACCCGAAAAGCTTAGCACGGCGCGCGCGAAGCCCTGTAGCCCGCCGCGAGTGCGCGCAATGCGATCCTCGCTACAAAATCGGGCGCGCCGCTGCGCCGATGCGCCGCCGCTTCAGCCCTGGCGGGCCTTGAGCCTCGGGTTCTTCTTGTTGATGACGTAGAGGTGGCCCCGTCGGCGCACGACGACGGAGCCCGGCTGCTTGGCGAGCGAACGCAGGGATGCGCGGACCTTCATGCCTGGGCCTCCTGACGATTGGCCTTCGTGTAGCGGTCGCCGTAGCGGGCGCGGAACTTCTCAACCCTGCCGGCGGTATCGACGAGTCGGGACTTCCCGGTCCAGAAGGGATGCGAGGCCGATGAGATTTCGACGTCGACGACGGGATAGGTGTTCCCGTCCTCCCATTCGATGGTCTGATCGGAGGTGAGGGTCGATCGGGTGAGGAACGCGAAGTCGGCGCCGCGATCCCTGAAGACGACTCTGTGGTAATCGGGGTGGATTCCCGGTTTCAAGGGAATCTCCTTTCTCATGTTCGGGGGCGCCCCGCCTCGGCGAGACGAGCGGCCCTCGGGCACTGCCTGTTCGAGGTCGCGGACGAGGGCGTCACCAGGAGGACTTGACGACGCCGGGGAGCTCGCCGCGCAGCGCCATGGATCGGAACTGAACGCGCGAGAGCCCGAATCGACGGAGGTATCCCCTCGGTCGGCCGTCGGTGGCGCCCCGCCCTCGCAGACGGGTCGGCGAGGCGTTGCGGGGCAGGGCGTGCAGGGCCCGCATCGCGGCCTCCCGCTCTTCCGCGGAAGAATTCGGGTTCACGGATGCGGCTTTGAGCTGCGCCCGGCGCTCGGCGTACTTCTCGACGATGCGCTCGCGCTGGAGGTTCCGGGCGATCTTGGATTTCTTGGCCATGTCAGCGGGTCTCCACGAACTCGACGTGCTTGCGGGCGATGGGGTCGTACTTGCGGATCCGCATCCGGTCAGGCGTGTTACGGCGGTTCTTGGTGGTGACGTAGCGGTATCCGGTCCCCGCAGTCGATTGCAGGGTGATGATCGGACGCAGGTCCTTGCTCTTCGCAGCCATCAGAACTTCTCCCCTCTGGCGCGCATGTCGGCGACGACCGCTTCGATTCCGCGCTTATCGATGGTCTTGATCCCCCTCGCGGACAGGGTGAGCGTGATCGTGCGCCCGAGAGAGGGCACCCAATAGCGCTTCTTCTGGACGTTGACGTCCCAGCGTCTCTTCGTCTTCCTGTGCGAGTGGGAGACGGCGTTGCCGAAGCCCGGCGTTGTACCGAGCACCTGGCAGGTTCTGCTCACGGCGCGTCCTTTCGTCGATTCGGTCGCAGGTTCGCGACTCGTACGTGCCTGGGACCAGTTATAGTATTGAGAATCATTCTCATGCAAGCGCTGAGCGAAGGATCACGATGCGACTGAGTTCCCTCTCCTCCCCCTCCCCCATGCTCCGCACGGCGGGCCTCCTCGCCGCCTCGGACATCGCGCCCGCCCTCGTCGTCGACATCGACGAGGACGGCGTCTCCATGCGCCTCATCGAAGGATTCGAGGAAGTCGAACACCGCGAAGTCCCCCTCGCGCACGCCTGCATGTCCTGCTCCCTCCGCGAGGGGATCATCCCCTGGCTCGTTGAGCTGCGCGA
The DNA here is from genome assembly GCF_050312375.1 of Schaalia sp. Lineage (NCBI taxonomy): Bacteria > Bacillati > Actinomycetota > Actinomycetes > Actinomycetales > Actinomycetaceae > Schaalia > Schaalia sp. The sequence continues at coordinate 2,891 of NZ_JBNOYB010000014.1, read as the reverse complement.
CGCCGGCCTCGAACGCCTCATCCTCGTCCTGCCCGTCAACGTCGAAGCGCTCACCTGCATCCCCGCCCTCGCAGACCTCACCGCGCCCTCGCAGATCCTCGAAGGAGTCGAAGTCTGCACCCAAGCGCACCTCGTCGACCTCGCCCAAGCCTCCGAGGACCTCTTCGCCCACGTCCCTCTCGAAGACCTCGGCTTGGCGATCTTCGAGGGCGACGAGCGCTGCACCGGTGAAGTCCTCATGAACGGCGTGGGCTACGCCGATCTCATCATCGCCCTCGGCGAAGAGGGACTCGGCCTCGACCTCGTCGAGCATTTGCGGGCCTTCGACTCCCTCATGATCCGCCACCTCGACGAGCTCAGCCCAGAACTCCTCTTCGACGCCCTCCACGATCCCGACGGCGCGATCGCACGCATCCACCCGGCTTCGACCGAAGCCTGGGGCGGCCCCGGCGAAAGGGGCGTATGGACCCTCGACCTCCACTCGGAGCGCCCCTTCCACCCGGAACGACTCGCATCCGCGGCGACGAGCCTCGCCCCCATGGGCGTCTGCGCCAGGGGATGCTTCTGGCTCCCGAGCCGCCCGACGATGATCGGCGCCTGGGAGGTCTCGGGCGGGCGGGTCCAGGTGGGACGCGCGGGCGAGTGGACGCAGGACGCCTACACGCACATCATCATCACGGGAACCGGGCCGGACTCGCTGAAGGACGAGGTCACGCGTGCATTCAACGATCTCCTCATGACACCGGAGGAGATGGCCGGAGCCCTCGCATTCGTGGGAGTCGATGACGGCCTCGCCGACTGGTTCGGCCCCGAGGAGGACTGATCCCGGCGCTAAAGGCGCTGAAGCGCATATCCTGGCCCGGTCCGCACGAATCGGCCAGGAGGAGCCCATGAACGCCGCCAGCATCGACCCCCTCGAGAAGCCCCGCGCATCCGCGCGGGCGAGGCGGCACGAGCGCATGAACCGCGGTGAGGACGGAGCGCATCGGCTCGTCGAGCACCCCGACCGTCCGCCCCTCGCCTTCATCATCGACGCGCACGAGCCGCTGAGCCTCTGAGATGGCACCGATCGACACGATCCGCTCGGGGACCCTCATCGAGCACGAGATCGAGATCAAGCGCTCGCGCTTCCTCACGACCCTCGGGCGCGTCGACTCGGTCCGCGAGGCGCGCGAGCTCATCGACCTCGTGAAGTCCCAGCATCCGCAGGCGCGCCACAACTGCTCGGCCTACCTCGTCATCGAGGAGGGCCTCAATCCCCAGCAGCATTCGAGCGACGACGGCGAACCCTCGGGAACAGCCGGAGCCCCGATGCTCGATGCGCTCCGCCTGTCCGGGACCTGGAACGTCTGCGCCGTCGTCACACGCTACTTCGGCGGGATCCTCCTGGGAGGCGGCGGACTCATCCGCGCCTACTCCTCCTCAGTCTCCGAGACCCTCGCCCTCGCGCCCCGCGCCCACATGCGCGATCTCGAAGTGCTCTCCGCACGCCTCCCCCTGGCCGAAGCGGGTCGCATCGAAGCCGAATTGCGCGCCGCCGGCGCGACAGTGCTCGATGTCACCTGGAGCGATGACGTCGAGATCCGGATCGGCGTGGAACCTAGCCGAAGCGCGCCATTCGATTCCCTCGTGGCGGCCTGCACGCAGGGTGTTTCACATTTCCGGATCGTGGGCACGACCCGCGTTGAAGTGGACGGCCCCTCACCCGAGTCGTAAAGTTTTCAACGTGATTGGACACCGGAACGGCGAAGCGCGCCTGGCCCTTGCAGGCGCCACTGCTTCCGCGTGCCCGTGTCAGTGTCCTGTGGGCGAATGACCCCCATGGCGCGCCATCGCGTCGTCATTCGCCCTGTACCGCGACGCCCGCACTCGCGCGTGCGCCTGCATGCCTGAGCCAGATCCTCAACGGGCGCGCCCCCGTTTCCCGGCCCCTCTTCGCTTCCACTGCATTCATTCAGGAGAACACCATGTCGCACATCGCCTCCAACGTCGCCGAACTCATCGGCTCCACCCCCCTCGTCCGCCTCAACCGGGTGACCGGTGAGGGCGTCGACGTCGTCGCCAAGATCGAGGCCTTCAACCCCGCATCCTCGGTGAAGGACCGCATCGCCGCCTCGATCATCGATGCGGCCGAGGCCTCGGGCGAGCTCGCCCCCGGAGGCACGATCATCGAAGCGACCTCGGGCAACACCGGTATCGCCCTGTCGATGGTCGGCGCCGCCCGCGGCTACAAGGTCGTCATCGTCATGCCCTCCTCGATGTCCGTCGAGCGCCGCATGATCGTGCGCGCATTCGGCGCCGAGCTCGTCCTCACCGACCCCAAGGGCGGCGTCGCCGCGGCCGTCGCCGAGGCCGAGCGGATCCGCGACCAGCGCCCCGGATCGATCATCGCCTCCCAGTTCGCCAATCCCGCGAACCCGGCGATCCACGCCGCGACCACCGGCGAGGAGATCTGGGCCGATACCGACGGCGCCGTCGACGTCTTCGTCGCGGGCGTCGGCACGGGCGGAACGATCTCCGGAGTGGCCAAGGCCCTCAAGGCCCACAACCCCGACATCCGCGTGATCGCCGTCCAGCCGGCCGAGTCGCCCATCCTCACCGGCGGGAACCCCGCCCCGCACGGCATCCAGGGCCTCATGCCGAATTTCCTCCCCGAGAACTACAACGGGCAGATCGTCGACGAGGTCGTCTCCATCGACACCGCCACCGCGATGACCTACGCGCGCCGCGCCGCCGCCGAGGAGGGGCTGCTCGTGGGCGTCTCCTCGGGCGCCGCGCTCGCCGGCACCGCCGAGGTCGCGGCCCGGCCCGAATTCGCGGGCAAGCGCATCGTGACCCTCCTGCCCGACACGGGCGAGCGCTACCTCTCGACGAAGCTCTTCGAGGACCTA
>NZ_JBNOYB010000013.1:0-8085 GCF_050312375.1 Schaalia sp. | reverse complement strand
GGTGTGCCCGCGCCGTGCGGCGCGGGCCCCGAGGGCTCATTCGGGATGAGGCTCAGCGGGCGGCGGAGCCGTCCGTGTAGTCGGCGTCGCCGCTCGTCCAGCCGAAGGCCGCGCGGAGCTTCTGCCCGGTCTTCTCGATCGGGTGGTTCTCGCCCTCGGCGCGCAGCGCCTTGAACTCAAGACCGCCGTTGTCCTGGTCGGTGATGAAGCGCTTGGCGAAGGTGCCGTCCTGGATGTCGGTGAGGACCTCCTTCATGGCCTCCTTCACCTGCGGTCCGATGACGCGCGGGCCCGAGACGTAGTCGCCGTACTCGGCGGTGTCCGAGCAGGACCAGCGCTGCTTGGTCAGGCCGCCCTCGTTGATGAGGTCGACGATGAGCTTCATCTCGTGGCACACCTCGAAGTAGGCCATCTCCGGCATGTAGCCGGCCTCGGTGAGGGTTTCGTAGCCGTACTGGATGAGGCGCGAGACGCCGCCGCAGAGCACGGCCTGCTCGCCGAAGAGATCCGTCTCGGTCTCCTCGGTGAAGGTCGTCTTGATGACGCCGGCGCGGGTGGAGCCGATGCCCTTCGCGTAGGAGAGGGCCAGCTCCCAGGCGGCCCCGGACGCGTCCTGCTCGACGCAGACGAGGGCGGGGACGCCCTTGCCCTCGAGGAACTGGCGGCGCACCGTGTGACCCGGGCCCTTCGGCGCGACCATGCAGATGTCGTGGCCGGCCTCGGGGGCGATGTAGCCGTAACGGATGTTGAAGCCGTGCGCGAAGAAGAGCGAGGCGTCGGGCTTGAGGTTCGGGGCGATCTGCTCGGCGTAGACCGTGCGCTGCACCTGGTCGGGAAGGAGGATCATGATGACGTCGCCCTCCTTCACCGCCTCGGGAACGTCCTTGACCTCGAGCCCGGCGGCCTCCGCCTTCTCCCACGAGGACGAGCCGGGGCGGAGGCCGACAACGACCTCGACGCCGGAGTCCTTGAGGTTGAGCGCATGGGCGTGGCCCTGGGAGCCGTAGCCGATGACGGCGACCTTCTTGGACCGGATGATCGACAGGTCCGCCCCGTCGTCGTAGATGATCTCGGCCATTGTCATTTCTCCTTCAATTGATCCGTGATCGAGCGAGGACCGCGGCCGATCGCCACGGCGCCCGACTGGACGATTTCGGTCACGCCGTACGGCTCGAGGGCCGCGACGAGCGCTTCCAGCTTGGACAGCGAGCCGATCGACTCGATGACGACGGATTCGGGCTGCACGTCGACGACGTGGGCGCGGAACAGGTCGACGACCTGGAGGACGCCGGTGCGGCGCTCCTCATCGGCGCGGACCTTGATGAGCAGGAGGCGGCGCTCGACCGAGTCCTCGGGGGCGAGCTCGACGACCTTGAGGACGTTGACGAGCTTGTTGAGCTGCTTGGTCACCTGCTCGAAGGGCTGCTCGTCGGCCTTGACGATGATCGTCATCCGCGAGACCTCGGGGTGCTCGGTCTCACCGACGGCGAGGGACTTGATGTTGAAGGCGCGGCGCGCGAAGAGGGCGGCGACCCGCGTGAGGACGCCCGGCTTGTTCTCCACGAGCACGGACAGCGTATGCGTCTGGGTCATCGCTCAGTCCTCCACATCCCAGTCGGGCGCCATTCCCTTGGCGTAACGGATCTCGTCATTGGACACTCCCGCGGCGACCATCGGCCACACCATCGAGTCCTTGGAGACCCTGAAATCGATGAGGACCGGCCGGTCGTTGATGGACATCGCCCAACGAATCGCCTCATCGACCTCGTCGATGGAGCGGACGGTGCGCGCCGCCATCCCGTAGGCGGTGGCGAGCATCTCGAAGTTGGGGATCTGCTCGCCCTCGACGGGGTTGAGGGTCGTGTTCGAGTAGCGCTTCCCGTAGAACAGGGACTGCCACTGGCGGACCATGCCGAGCACGGAGTTGTTGATGAGGCAGACCTTGATCGGGATGTTGTTGACGGTGCAGGTCGCGAGTTCCTGATTCGTCATCTGGAAAGAGCCGTCGCCGTCGATCGCCCACACGACCTTGTCCGGCTGCCCGACTTGCGCGCCCATCGCGGCCGGGATGCAGTAGCCCATGGTGCCCAGGCCCGAGGAGGAGATGAAGTGCCGGGGCAACTCGTAGTCGATGAACTGCGCGGCCCACATCTGGTGCTGGCCGACACCGGTCACGTAGACGGCTTCGGGGCCGACGATCCTCGACAGTCGCGTGAGGACGTCCTGCGGGGCCATCATTGCGTCTTCGGAGTCCGTCCAGCCCATCGGGTAGCGCTCCTTGAGCCGGTCGAGGTAGCGCCACCAGCCGGAGAGGTCCTGGGCCCCGCCCTCGTCGCGCATCTTCTCGACCTCGTCGGCGAGGATCGGCAGGGCGGTGGCCAGGTCGCCGACGATCGGAACATCCGCGTAGCGGTTCTTCGAGATCTCCGCGGCGTCGATGTCGATGTGGACGACGCGGGCCCTGGGGGCGAAGGAGTCGAGGCGCCCGGTCACGCGGTCGTCGAAACGCGCGCCCAGGGCGACGATGAGATCGGACCTCTGCAGGGCGCCGACTGCGGCGACCGTGCCGTGCATGCCCGGCATGCCGAGGTTGTGACGGTCCGAATCGGGGAAGGCGCCGCGCGCCGGCAGGGTCGTCACGACGGGGGCGTCGGTCGTTTCGACGAGGCGGGCGAGGGCTTCGGAGGCTCCGGAGCGGATGAGGCCGCCGCCGACGTAGAAGACCGGCGCCTGGGCGCGCAGGATCGCTTCCGCCGCGGCCTTGATCTGCTTCTTATGCGGTTTGCCGGCGACTTTGTAGCCGGGCAGGTCCATGACGGGCGGCCACGAGAATTCCATCGTCGCCGTCTGCGCGGACTTGGTGATATCGACGAGGACGGGGCCGGGGCGTCCGGTGGAGGCGATTTCGAAGGCCTCTGCGAGGCGGGAGGGGATCTCGGCGGCATCCGTCACCAGGAAGGAGTGCTTGGTCAGCGGCATGGCCGCGCCGACGATGTCCGCTTCCTGGAAGGCGTCGGTTCCGATGAGGGAGGCGCCCACCTGGCCCGAGATGACGACCATCGGCACCGAGTCCATGTTGGCGTCCGCCAAGGCGGTGAGCACGTTGGTGGCTCCCGGGCCGGAGGTGACGATCGCGCACCCGGTCTTGCCCGTCGCCAGGGCGTAGCCTTCAGCGGCGTGTCCGGCGCCCTGCTCGTGGCGCACGAGGATGTGCCGCAGGGAGGAGCTCATCAACGGGTCGTAGGTGGGAAGGATCGCGCCGCCGGGCATTCCGAAGACATCGGTCACGCCGATCGCTTCCAGGCTGGCGACGATGGCCTGCGCGCCGGTCATCGTCCGGGGCTGGGCAGTGGGTGTGTCGTTCACCGCGTGGTCCTCTCTTGATGTGGATGGATCCCAAGAAAAAATCCCCAGCCGCCGGTGCGAGTTGGGGAGGGGCGTGCGATCCATCCGTTGTCACGCGGCAGGAATCGCACGCCCGGGTACGAGGACCGAGGCGAGAATTCCAACCGAGAGAATGTCGAGCACGCTTCTACCGTAGGCCCCGAGGCTTTCGCGACTCGTGATGTCTCACACTTCGGGACTTGCGCGTCCCCGCCGAGTCCGTCGCCCCGCCCTCGGGACTGCGGGTCGAGTGACGGGCCGCACAGCCCTTCGCCCTTGGAAGGGCCGGGGTCCTGGGACGATGGGCCAACTCGGAGAGGAGGACGACCCCGGATAATGGGAGGGATTCGTCGACAACACGAGACTTGGAGTCCACGACTGTGGAAACGGTTTTCACCCTACTGGCAGAGCAGCCGGTCCTCTTCCTGTTCATCCTCATCGGCATCGGCATGGCCTTCGGCCATATCAAGATCAAGGGCATCGGCCTCGGCGCCGCCGCCGTGCTCTTCCTCGCCATCATCCTCGCGGCCTGGGCCCAGTCCTACGGCGTTGAGCTGCGCGTGACCCCGCAGCTGGGCACTCTCGGCCTCACGCTCTTCACCTTCGCGATCGGCATCAACTCCGGTTCCTCCTTCTTCCACAATCTGAAGACGGCGATCGGCCCGATCCTCGCGGTCGTCGTGCTCTACATCCTCGCCGCGGGCGTCGGTCTCGCCATCGGCAAGGCCATGGGCATGGACATCGCCCTCATCGCCGGCACCTTCGCGGGATCCGTGACGAACACTCCCGCCCTGGCAGCGGCCGGTGATGCGAGCGGTCAGCTCGACCGCGCCACGGTCGGTTACTCGATCGCCTACCTCTTCGGCGTCATCGGGATGCTCGCGGCGTCGATGGCGGCGCTGTCCTACGGCAAGAACGACCGCGATACCCCCTCGCCGCTGGCGAACCGCACGATCCGCGTCGAACGCGACGACCACCCCTTCGTCGGCGACATTTACGAGAAGCTCGGCTCGAAGGTCACCTTCTCCCGTCTCCGTCGCGGCGAGACCGGCCCGATCACCCGCCCCTCGATGTCCGACACCCTGGACGCCGGGGATCTCGTCACCGTGGTCGGCCCGCGCGAGCTCGTCGCCCGCGCCGCCACGGAGCTCGGCCACGCCTCCTCGCACTCGCTCATGCAGGACCGCTCCTACCTGGACTTCCGCCGCATGACCGTTTCGGATCCGAAGGTCGCCGGCCGCACGGTCGCTGAACTCGATCTCGCCAAGAAGTTCTCCGCGACGATCTCGCGCGTCCGCCGCGGCGACGTCGACATGATCGCCGAGCCGGGTCTGGTCCTTCAGCAGGGCGACCGCGTCCGCATCGTCGCACCGACTTCGAAGATGAAGGCGATCACGAAGTTCTTCGGGGACTCGGCGCGCGGCCTGTCCGACCTCAACCCGATCGCCCTCGGCATCGGCATGGCCATCGGCATCGCGATCGGCGAGCTCCCGATCCTGACGCCCTCCGGCGACTACTTCTCGATCGGTTCGGCTGCGGGCACGCTCATCGTGGGCCTGGTCTTCGGCCGCCTCGGCCGCATCGGCCCCGTCGTCACCGCCCTCCCCTTCACGGCGTGCCAGGTCCTGGCCGAGTTCGGCCTCCTCGTGTTCCTCGCACAGGCGGGTTCCAATGCCGGCGGGCAGATCGCCAACGCCTTCACCTCGGGCGACTGGATCAAGATCTTCATCCTCGGTTTCATCATGACGTCGATCATGGCCGTCGGCATCTATTGCACGATGCGGTGGATGTTCAAGATGGGCGGCACGCAGCTGTCGGGATTCCTCGGCGGCGCTCAGACCCAGCCCGCCGTCCTCGCCTTCGCGAACGGCCGCACGAACTCCGATCCGCGCGTGTCGCTCGGTTACGCGCTCATCTACCCGGTCGCGATGGTCGGCAAGATCCTCGTCGCCACGGTTCTGGGCGGACTGGGCTGAGGCCCGTTCAGTTGACGAAGGCGGGCATTCGATCCGCCGATCGCTGAGCCTTCGGGCCGATTCGATCCCACGGGGGCCGCTGCTTCGGCAGCGGCCCCCGTGCGCGTCTGCGCCACGGGTTCACGCTCCCGCCTGCTCTTTTCTGCGGCTTCCCGCCGCTGCCAGAGCCGCCATTGCGGTCGGGGAAGGATCCTCATCCCCCGCCTCCCATCTTCCTGCGGGTCCTCGTCCCGATCTAAGAGCATCGCCGCACGGGCCGACAGTCCGCCTCCATTCCCTCCCACGCCTCCTCCCCTCCCGTACCTCCTCCTACAACTCCCCCATCCCGCAACTCCCCCCATGCCCCAGAAGTGCCCAAGAGGGCCTCTGGCGACTGCCAGAGGCCCTCTTGGGCCCCTTTCGGGTGCGGAGATCCTCCTCTTCAGCATTCACGCACGAGTCGGCGAACAGCTGAGGGGGAGGCGCCTGGAGCGCCTCCCCCTCATCCGGTACGGGTCCGTCTATTCGAAGTAGGTATCGTCCAGCGCGGGCACCGCCGGCGGCCGCTCCATCAACCAGTTCTTGTCGGTCAGCATGCGCGCGACAGCCAGACCGAGGCCGATGCCGACGATCGTGAAGACCACGGTGAAGAGCGCCGTGAGCGCGAGGAGCATTTGCCCGTCATTGAGATAGGTGAGCGAGCGGTACAGGGGCACGCCGGGAATCATGATCACAACGGCGGGGACCGACAGGGTCACACGGGAGAACCTCGTCCGCTTGGCCGCGGCATTCGCCAGCAGTCCCGCCGCCAGAGCGGCGAGCGCCACGGCGGCCGGTACTGACATCCCGAACTCATTGACGAGTGCAAGGCGTCCGGTATTGATGATGGCCCCGATGAGCGCTGCGACTCCCGCCACTCTCCGCGGCGAGTTGAACAGCATGGCGAAGCCGAAGGAGGCCACGAAGCTCGTGAGGAAGCGCAGCAGGTACAGGAGCCACGGGGCGAGCACATAGGAGTACTCCGGCGTCACCGACCAATGGAACGCGGAGGAGACCGCCCAGGTCGCGACACCCGCGGAGAGGATGAGCATGAATACGTAGGTCAGGCGGGCAATACCGCCCTGGAAGTCATGACGGACAAGGTCGATGATGCCCGTCACCAACGGGAAACCCGGAACGAGGAAGAGCATCGCCGAGATGAATCCCGCCTGGTGCGTCGGTTCGAGACCGAGGAAGTGCTGAGCAGGAGCTACCAGAAGGATGTAGACGAGCGCGGCGAGCGCACCGCAGGCCATCCACACGCCGAAGTGGTTCATCCTCCGATGCAGCATCTGCCTGCGCAGGGCCTGCCCGAAGAATGCGGCCACGGCCACCGCCGAGCACTCGACCCAGCCGCCCGAATTGAGGAAGGCGAATGCGGCGCAGGCGAGACCCGAAGCCGCCGCATTGGGGAACCAGTCGTACAGCGGACCGATCTTCTCAATGTCGTCGAGGGCGGCGTCCACCTCCTCGACGCGCACCGAGGAGCCGTCGAGCGAGGCGACGAAGTTGTTGAGCCGATCGATGCGATCGGCATTGATGCCCATCGTGCGCTGTTCGGCCAGTCCTGTGCGGAAGGTGCCATTCGCGTACGAGGTCGCGATGATCTCCGTGAAGGTCACCTGCGCCTGGTGCTCGGCGATGCCGACCGCCTTCGCCACGGTCGCCATCGAGGCCTTGACCCGATAAGCGCTCGCTCCCGAAGCGAGGAGCATTTGACCGAGTCTCAAAACGACTCGGGATTGATGGGCCAGTCGATCATGGGCTTGCGAATGAAGCACCACCGAATAGTCTTCGAGAGCGCCGTCTTCGGAAGCCCGTGCACCGTCGGGATTCTTATCCGTCATGGAAGAAGAATCGCATAGGAAAGGCGCGCCCCGATCCGACGAACGTCTCGCTTTCCCTGTCGTGTTGACCACTTGAGGTGTTGGGGCGGCTCCTGACCCGTTCACGCGTGGTGTGGTACGTGCTTCGCGGCTCGTGTTTGTGTGCTTCGTGGTTCGCGTTTCTGTGTGGTCGCTGTGTGTCCGCCCGCTCGGTGTGTGTTTGCCGCGTTCGCCGCGTGTTCGGTGTGTGTGTGCTTGTGTGTTTGTGTGTGGTGGAAGAAAGGAAGAGGGAGAGGGCGGGGAGCGCAATGCTCCCTGCCCTCTCCCTTCTTCTTTTGGGTGGTGTTGCGGCGGTGTCCTACTCTCCCACACCCTCCCAGGTGCAGTACCATCGGCGCTGTGGGGCTTAGCTTCCAGGTTCGGAATGGGTTCTGGGCGTTTCCCCCACGCTATGACCACCGCAAAGTCTCTCATACTCCCCCACCCCCCGGTTTGATTGGGGGGTTGTGGGTTGAGTGTGATTCGTATAGTGGTTGCAAGCAGTGCTTTCTCGTCCCACCCCCTGTTTTGGTTGGGGGGTTGGGTTGTGTTTAGTGTCGGCCCATTAGTACCAGTCGGCTCACGAGCACATTACTGTGCTTCCACCTCTGGCCTATCAACCCAGTCGTCTCCTGGGGGCCTTCACACCCCACAAGTGGGGTGTCGGAAACCTCATCTTGGAGCAGGCTTCCCGCTTAGATGCTTTCAGCGGTTATCCCTCCCGAACGTAGCCAACCAGCCATGCACCTGGCGGTACAACTGGCACACCAGAGGTTCGTCCATCCCGGTCCTCTCGTACTAGGGACGGCCCTCCACAAGTTTCCTACGCGCACAGAGGATAG
>NZ_JBNOYB010000012.1:0-22772 GCF_050312375.1 Schaalia sp. | reverse complement strand
GTGTATCGAGCCGCGAGCCCCGCTCCCGCAGGCACCCCTCCGAAGACTCCCCGCTACGAGGCGGGATAGACTGAGCAGAACCTCGCACGAAGGACACGCGCATGCCGTTGAACCCCCGCAGGGCCTTTCAGCTCCTCAAGGAAGATCTTCAGACCGCGCGTCGCCGCGACCCCGCGGCCACCTCCACCCTCGAAGTGGCCCTCACCTATCCCGGAGTCCACGCCCTGTGGGCGCACCGCGTCTCGCATGCGCTCTGGCGGCGAGGGGCCCATCTGCCCGCCAGGATGCTCTCCTCGGCGAGCCGCTCCGTCACCGGAGTCGACATCCATCCCGCCGCACGGATCGGCAGACGCGTCTTCATCGACCATGCGACCGGCGTCGTGATCGGGGCTACAGCCGAGGTCGGCGAAGACGTCGTCATCTTCCACGGCGTGACCCTCGGCGGCGTGTCGATGACCCCGGGCAAGCGCCATCCCACCGTCGGCGATCACGTGATGATCGGGGCGGGAGCGAAGGTCCTCGGCCCGATCACGATCGGGAACGGCGTGAAGGTCGGGGCGAACGCCGTCGTCGTCAAGGACGTGCCCTGCGGCAATGTCGCCATCGGCGTCCCGGCCCGCCTCATCCCCAAGGCCTGCGAGGACACGGAGGACGACGACCTCATCATCGATCCCTCCTACTTCCTCACCGAGCCCGAGCTCTACATCTGACAGACCCCGGCGCCCCCTCCTGCTGGCGCTCGCGATCCCGACGCGCGGAACGGATGGAAAACCCGCGCATGTGATGCGCGCCACCTATGCTGGATTCATGGAACAGCGCACACTTCACGCACAGGTGGATGCGTTGACCGATGTCGATCGCCCGGCAGGAGTCGAGATCGCGACGCTCACCCGTTACGACATCCCCGTGCTCGCGGTCCTCGACCTGGACGCCTACGGCTTCGAGACGACCCCCGAAGCACTCCTCCAGGCCTCCGAAGAGCTCCGCATGACCTTCGACGGCGCATTCGGCGCGACGACGGACGACTCCTTCGTCGGAGCCTGGGACGGGGGCACCCTGGTCGGGGCGATCCTCGTCGTCCGCGAATCGCCCTGGGACGACGCACCCGACGGCCCCTTCGTCGTCGACCTCATCGTCGACCCCGAGTACCGCAGACGCGGCATCGCCACCGCCCTCGTCGGCGAGATCGCACGGCGCTGCAAGGACTGGGGGTACGACTCGCTCGCCCTGAGGATCGACGCGCGGCACGCGGGCGCCGCCGAACTCTACGACGACCTCGGCTTCGAGGACGTCGACTGACCCCGCCCCTTCGCTCAGCGGCTCACCTCTGGCACGACGGGCACCAGAACAGGCGCCGGTTCTGCATGAGCGCCTCGCGGATCGGCGTGCCGCAGCGCAAGCAGGGCCTGCCCGTGCGGTGATACACGTACCAGCGCGAGGCCTCCTCATCGCCTTCGAGGGGAGGATCCGGGGCCTCATCGGGATCCATGGTCTCCAGACGGCCCGCAGCCAAACCGCGATTCATGAGATCGCAGATCAGCACCCACAGCTCCTTCAAGCGCTTGACGGAAACATTCGCCCCCTTGCGATGCGGTGAGATCCCCGCGAGGAACAGGGCGTCGGCGCGATAGATGTTCCCCACGCCCGCGATGATCGACTGGTCCATCACGATCTCGCCGATCGCCCGCTTCTTCGCATGAGCCGTCTCGGCGAAGCGCGCGGCAGCATCCTCATCATCCCGCGCGCCGCGTTCTAAAGGATCGGGGCCGAGCCGCGCCTCGACCGCCTCGCGCTCGGCATCCGTGATGAGCTCGCAGCGATTCGGGCCGACGAGATCGGCGACCGCATGCGCGTTGTACATGCGGAAACGGACCTGGCCGACCGGTGCGGGCGGGTCCCAGGTGCCCGCTTCGGCCTCGCCGAAGCCCTCCCCCCATCGGGTCTCCGAATGGCCGTTCCACTCCCCCGCCGGAACGGGGGGCACGCGGTGCGCCACGCCGTAGCCCTCATCGACGACGGTCTCGTCGCCGTTGAAGCGCCACCACCCGTAGAGCCCCAGGTGGATGTGCATCCACTCCTCGGGAGGCCCTCCGCCTTCGCCCTCGGCGACGAAGCCGATGAACATGTGCTTGCCGTGAACGCGGACGGCCTGAAGGACCTTCCCGTCGATCCGGGCCGCAGAAGCGGCGAAGCGGCCCTGCGGCGAAGACGCGACGACCCCGCCGCCCTCGAAGAGCTCGGTGATCGTTCCTGCGAGCCGACGAATCGCATCGCCTTCGGGCATGTCGCCTCCTTCATCTCGGCTCCGCGGCACGACCCCCATGAATGCGGCCCCCCGAATCGAATCGAGGGGCCGCACCATCGCGGATCATCAGCGCGGAAGCACCACGTTCACCAGCGAAGGGGCGCGCACGATCACCTTCAGCGGATCGCGGCCGTCGAGCAGCTTGACGATCGGCCCCTGGGCGAGCGCCTCCTCACGCAATTCATCTTCGCCGATCGAGGGCGAAACTTCGAGGCGAGCGCGCACCTTGCCGTTGACCTGGACGATCGCCGTCACCGTCTCCTCGATGAGGAGGGACTCGTCGGCGACGACCGGGAAGGGCTCACGGGCGAGGGACTCGGCGTGCCCGAGACGCATCCACAGCTCCTCGGCGATGTGCGGGGCCACCGGGGAGACCATGAGGATGAGCGCCTCGACCGCCTCGCGCGGAGCGGCTTCAAGGCCGGTCAGGTGGTTGTTGAGAACGATGAGCTTCGCGATCGCCGTGTTCACGCGCATGTTCTCGTACTCGACCGTGACATCCGCGATCGTGCGCGCGACGAGGCGCTTCGTCTCGAGATCCGCCTCGCCCTCGCTGATCGTGAGCTCACCGGTCTCCTCGTCGACGACATTGCGCCACAGGCGCTGGAGGAAGCGCTGCGAGCCGACGACCGCGCGGGTCTCCCAGGGGCGCGAAAGGTCGAGCGGGCCCATGCTCATCTCGTACACGCGGAAGACGTCGGCGCCGTACGCCTCGTACATCTCATCGGGCGTGACGATGTTCTTCAGCGACTTGCCCATCTTCCCGTACTCGCGGTTGACGGGCTCGCCCCTGTAGGTGAATCCGGCGGTCTCATCGCCCTCGACCTCGTCGGCGGGGACGTACTGGCCGCGCGCGTCGGTGTAGGCGTAAGCCTGGACGTAACCCTGGTTGAAGAGGGTGTGGTAGGGCTCAGCATCCGGGACGTGCCCGAGGTCGAAGAGGACCTTCTGCCAGAAGCGCGAATAGAGCAGGTGGAGCACCGCGTGCTCGACGCCGCCGACGTACAGGTCGGTGCCGCCGGACTCCTTGCCCTCGCGCCCGCCCATCCAGTAGGCCAGGTTCTCCGGAGCGGCGAGGGCGTCGTCGTTCTTCGGGTCGGTGTAGCGCATCTCGTACCAGCACGAACCGGCCCACTGGGGCATCGTGTTCGTCTCGCGACGGTAGGTCCTCTGTCCGTCGCCGAGGTCGAGCTCGACATTCACCCACTCCTCGGCGCGGCCGAGCGGCGCCTCGGGCTCGGAGTCCGCATCGTCGGGATCGAAGGTCCGCGGCGAGTAGTCGGAGACCTCGGGAAGCTCGACGGGGAGCCGGTCCTCGGGCAGGGCGTGCGGCAGGCCGTCCTCGTCCCACACGATCGGGAAGGGCTCGCCCCAGTAGCGCTGACGCGAGAAGAGCCAGTCGCGCAGACGGTAGGTCACCGCTTTGCGGCCGACCCCCTTCTCCTCGAGCCAGGCGATCATCGCCGCCTTCGCCTCGTCCTTGCCGAGGCCGTCGAGCGAGACCTCGTCATTGCGCGAGTCCACGGCGACGCCGTCTCCGACGTAGGCGCTCTCGGACAGGTCATGACCGTAAGGATCCTCGGCCGGGCCGATCGTCCGGATGACCTCGAGCTCGTACTTGCGGGCGAACTCCCAGTCGCGATCGTCATGGGCGGGCACCGCCATGATCGCACCGGTCCCGTAACCCCACAGGACGTAATCGGCGACGAAGACCGGGATCTCGCGGCCGTTCACCGGGTCCACTCCGAAGAAACCGGTGAAGACGCCGGTCTTGACGCGCTCTTCATCGGCGCGCTCCGCCTCGGACTTGGAGGCGGCCTGGGCGCGGTAGGCGGCGACCGCCTCGCGCGGACTCGCGGCTCCACCGGTCCAGGCGTCCTTCGTGCCCGCGGGCCACTGCGCGGGCACCGTGAGCGCCTCGGCGTCCTGGGCGTCGCCGGCGAAGGTGCCGCCGAGGATCGGGTGCTCGGGGGCGACGACCATGAAGGTCGCTCCGAACAGGGTGTCGGGACGCGTCGTGTAGACCTCGAGCTCCCTCGGGGACGCACCCGCGCCCTCGGCGCCGGGCACCGGGAAGACGACGCGCGCGCCCTCGGAGCGGCCGATCCAGTTGCGCTGCATCGCGCGGACCTTATCGGGCCAGTCGATCGTGTCGAGATCATCGGCGAGGCGCTTGCCGTAGGCGGTGATCCGCATCATCCACTGGCGCAGGCTCCGCTTGAAGACCGGGTAGTTGCCGCGCTCGGAGCGGCCGTCGGCCGTGACCTCCTCATTCGCGAGGACGGTGCCCAGGCCCGGGCACCAGTTGACGGGCGCCTCGGAGACGTAGGCGAGGCGGAAGGAGTCGACGACCTTCGCGCGTTCGACGCGATCGAGTTCCGCCCAGGCCCGGCCGTCGGGAACGGCGACCTCGCCGGAGGCCAGCTTCGCCTCGAGTTCTCCGATCGGACGCGCCGCGCCGAGGGAGCCGTCCGGGGCGATCGCCGTCTCATCGAACCAGGAGTTGAAGATCTGGAGGAAGATCCACTGCGTCCACTTCACGTACTCGGTGTCCGTCGTCGCCAGCGAGCGGCGACGGTCGTGGGACAGGCCGAGGCGACGGAGCTGACGGCGCATGTTCGCGATGTTCTGCTCGGTCGTGATCCGCGGATGCTGGCCCGTCTGGACCGCGTACTGCTCGGCGGGCAGGCCGAAGGCGTCGTAGCCCATCGTGTACAGGACGTTCTCGCCCTTCATCCGGTGGAAGCGCGCCACGGTGTCGGTCGCGATGTAGCCGAGGGGGTGGCCGACATGCAGGCCCTTGCCCGAGGGGTAGGGGAACATGTCGAGGAGGAAGAAGGGCTTCGCCTCCGAAAGGGGGCCCGCGAAGTCGCCGACCGGGTTGTCCGCGTTGAAGGTCCCCCGCTCGTCCCACCGGTCCTGCCACGCGGTCTCGATATCGCCTGCGAGTTCAGCGGTGTACCGATGTGCGGGTTCCATGCCCGGCGTCTGGCTCATATGGGGCCCTCCCCTTCTCCACGTTCGACATGTGCGGCCCTGACAAGGGTAGACCATCGTTTCCTCGCGAAGCCCTGGCGACCACTGGTCGGAGCGGGGTGGAAGGGGTGAGAATGAGCGCATGACAACCGTCTTCGAGAAGATCATCTCCGGTGAATGGGCCGGCCGCTTCGCATGGGCCGATGAGGTGTGCGTCGCCTTCGCCACGATCGAGCCGACCGCGCCCGGCCACGTCCTCGTCGTCCCGCGCGAGCCGTACCCGAAATGGACCGACGCCCCGACCGACGTCGCCTCCCACCTCATGCGCGTCGCCCGCATCATCGGCCTCGCCCAGGAGAAGGCCTTCGGGGTGCCGAGGGCGGGCCTGGTCATCGCGGGTTTCGAGGTGCCGCACACTCACCTCCATGTGATCCCGCTGCGCACCGAGGCCGATGTCCTCCTTTCGAACGCCGCGCAGGCGAGCGGCGAAGAGCTCGACGAGGCGATGCTCCGTCTGCGCGAGGCTCTCCTCGCACAGGGGCACACCGCGCACGTCCCCGAGGACATGGGCTCGGCGGCGCTCGCCTGAACGGGGCCGCCCCGCGCTCAGGCGTCGAGGGGCGTCACCTGCACGAGTCGAGCGGTTGAGCCCGATATGCGGATCCCGGTCCGCTCCTCGACGTCGAGGACCAGGCCCTCGCCGCGCCGTCGGACGAGCCGTACGCGCGCATCGAGTCGGAGCCCTGCGGCATCGAGATCGCGCAGCGTCTGCGGATCCTCGTCCGAGAGCCGCGCGACGCTCGCCCATTCCCCCTCGACCATGTCCGCCAGCGGGAGCATCGGCCTGGTCTCCACTGCGCCCGAGGCATCGGGGATCGGATCGCCGTGCGGATCGCGATTCGGATGGCCGAGCGCCGCGTCGATGTGATCGAGGAGGCGATCGGTCACGGCGTGTTCGAGGATCTCCGCTTCTTCGTGCACCTCATCCCACTCGAAGTCGAGGTGCTCGTGCAGGTAGGTCTCGAGGAGCCGATGGCGCCGGACCATTGCGATCGCCAGCGCGCGCCCCTCATCCGTGAAGTGCACTCGCCGATAGGGCTCGTGCGTGACGAGCCCCTGCGAGGCGAGCCTCGCGACGTTCTCCGACGCCGTCGAGGCCACGACCCCCATTCGCGCCGCCAAGTCGTTCACGGAGATCCCGTCCTCCCCGGCTTCTTCACAACTCCACATCGCCTTGAGGTAGTCCTGAGCGACTTGTGTTGCGCGCGGTTCCCCGCCTGACCTGCGAGTCACTCCAGCCATGCGCCCCCCGATTCGATTCTGTGGCGGTCTTCTCACCACGCATTTTTGCATCGATCCTGCTCTGGCGGTACAGTGGTGTCTCGGTCGCAAGACCCCCGCGTCATTAGCTCAATTGGCAGAGCAGCTGACTCTTAATCAGCGGGTTGAGGGTTCAAGTCCCCCATGACGCACGCCAGGCGGCGCGACCGGATCGGTCGCGCCGCTTCTTTTTCATTCGCGCTGCGGGCGGGTGGTGATAAGTCGGACAAGGGGCTGTGGGCCGTCGGCGACAAGTCGGATAAGAGACTGCGCGCCGCTGGCAACAAGTCGGACAAGGGGCTGCGGGCCGCCGGCGACAAGTCGGACAGTGGGTTACTGGCAGACGGTCACAAGTCGGACGGAGCCGTCCCCGTGTGAAACAAATGTGAGCGCTGACCTGCAAATACGGTCGGAACCTCAACTCGCTCTGTCCTAGTTGTTGTCAAGGTTGGAACAGGACGAGTCCGAGTTGTCGCCACAGCCCGAGCAGGGGATGTCCGAGTTGTTGCCGAGGCTGGAACAAGGTGCGTCCGACTCGTCACCGAGCCCGAGTCCGGCGCACGGCCCCGCCCTCGTCCCCGGGACGCCACGAATCCCGGGGACGTACGCCTAGCGGTCGAGGCCGAGTTCCTTGCGGATACGCGCCACGTGCCCGGTCGCCTTGACGTTGTACTTCGCGAGGCGGACGAGACCGTCCCCGCCGACGACGACCGTCGACCGGATGATCCCCTCATAGACCTTGCCGTAGTTCTTCTTCTCGCCCCACGCGCCCCAGGCGAGAAGAATCTCATGCTCGGGATCGGACACGAGGGGGAAGTTGAGCGACTGCTTCTCGGCGAAACGCTCGAGAGCGGGCATCGGGTCGGCGCTCACGCCGACCACCGTGTAGCCCGCGCCCTTGAACGAATTGAGCGAGTCCCTGAAATCGCAGGCCTCAGCCGTGCACCCGGGAGTCGAGGCCTTCGGGTAGAAGTAGACGACCACCCCCTCGTCCGCCTGAGCGAGGAGCTCCGACAGAGTGATCGTCCCCCGCGTCGATTCCGCCGTGAAGTCGGGCGCCTGCGCGCCTTCGCTGAGCTGTGCCATGGTCGAGAGTCTAGGGCCGTCCGAATAGGATCGCCCGACGACGCTCGACGCCTCCCGTGCCTTAGCCTGGCCGCATTCCCATCCTCACAAGGAGCGCACCGTGATCGAGGCCCATCCCGTTCTCACTCTGATCCCGCCGATTCTCGCGATCGCCCTCGTCATCACGACGAAGCGGGTGCTCGCCTCGCTCGCCGCCGGCGTCGTCTCCGCGGCCTTCCTCGTTGCCGATGGATCACTCACCAAGACGGCCGTCCTCGTGTGGAACTCCTTCGCGCAGATCTTCTGGTCCGAGGGCGCGATCAACGCCTACTACGTCCTGATCCTCGTCTTCCTCCTCACGCTCGGCATCATCACCTCCCTCGTCCTCATGGCCGGCGGCACGGGAGCCTTCACGGAATGGACGATGACGAAGATCACGTCCCGTCGCGGCGCTCAGATCCTCGCAGCGGCCCTGGGCACTGCGATCTTCGTCGACGACTACTTCAACGCGCTCGCCGTCGGGCAGGTCGCGCGTCCGGTTTCCGATCGTCACAAGGTCTCGAGGGCGAAGCTCGCCTACCTCATCGATTCCTCCTCCGCACCCGTGGCCGTGCTCGCGCCCTTCTCCTCCTGGGGCGCCTCGATCATCGGCATCATGGCCCCGATCGTCGCCGCCGCCGCGATCGACGTCTCCGATGCGGGCGCCTTCATCCGCTCAGCGGGCATGAACTACTACGCGATCGGCGCGATCGTCCTGCTCTGGCTCACGGTCGTCTTCGAGGTCGACTTCGGCTCGATGCGCCGCGAGGAGCGGCGCGCCGTCGAATCCGGGGATCTCTTCGCCCCGGAGGCCCAAGTGCCCGGCCAGCTCACCGACAGCCTGCCCCGCCACGAGCCCGGGGCGAAGCGCGCGCTCATCGTCCCCTTCCTCATCCTCGTCGCCGGCGTCCTGGGCGGGATCACCTGGACCGGCCACTCGGCCTCGGGCTCGTGGAGCGCCCTCGAGATCCTCGCGAACACCGACGTCGCGCTCTCCCTCAACATCGGCGGCGCCCTCGGCCTCGTCTCGGCGGCCTACTACTACTTCCACTACACGCACGAGGATCCCCTCTTCGAGGTGAGGACCGCCCTCAAGGGCGTCGTCGAGGGGGCGCGCTCGATGCTCCCCGCGATCGAGATCCTCCTCCTCGCGTGGATGCTCGGCTCGCTCATCTCCGAGCTCGGCACCGGCGCCTATCTCGGCGGACTCGTTGAGGCGGCGAAGGTCCCCGCCGCCTGGCTGATCCCCCTCCTCTTCATCGTCGCGGGCGCGATGGCCTTCGCGACCGGCACCTCGTGGGGCTCCTTCGGCATCCTCCTGCCGATCGCCGGCGAGATCATGTCCGCCGTCCCCGGCGGAGGTGAGCTCCTCATCCCCGCTTTCGGCGCGGTCCTCGCCGGCGCCGTCTTCGGCGATCACTGCTCGCCGATCTCGGATACGACGATCCTCTCCTCGACGGGTGCGGGCTGCAACCACATCACGCACGTGAACACGCAGCTCCCTTACGCCCTCGCGGGCGCCGGCGCATCATTGCTCGGATACGTCGTCTACGCCCTGACGTTCAACGGGATCATCGGCCTCATCGTCGTCATCGCCGCGCTCGTCGCGCTGACGGTCCTCGTCCGGACGCGTCTGCCCCTCATCGGACGAGTTGAGGCGGACTCCGCCCGCTGAGGCGCGCGGCTGGCGGAAGAGCCGCGACCCCTATCGCCGAAGCCGCCTCACGGAAGCGGCCGCACCCCGATCCCCGGCGGGAACGCGCGGGAGAGCCCGGTGCGCAAGATGGGACTCGAACCCACACGTCAAAGACACTGGAACCTAAATCCAGCGCGTCTGCCAATTCCGCCACTTGCGCGCCCCTCCATCCTAAGGGGAAGTGGAGCTCGGGCCCGACTCAGGCGTTGCCCGCGCCCCGACGGGCCCTCTCGATCGTCGCCTCGCCGATGACCCGCGAACCGCGGTAGAAGACCGCCGACTGGCCTGCGGCGACCCCGCGGATCGGGCGGGCGAGGCGAACGGTCAGCGCCGGCTCTCCCCCTTCGCGAGCGGCTCCGGCATCCGAATGAGTCAGTGATGCGAGCGGAACGGCTTCGCCGTGGGCCCTCACCTGGACGAAGAGATCCGCGGTCCCGATCGCGGCACCGGCACCGCCCTCGTCCCCGAGGTCATCCGGCGCCAACCACACGACCTCGGTGCAGGCGATCTCGTCAACGCGGAGCAGTTCCGAAGCGCCGACGACCACCTCGTTCGTCGCGGGACGGGTTTCGAGGACATAGCGGGGGCGCCCATCGGCCGCGGGCCGGTCGATGCGCAGACCCTTGCGCTGCCCGACTGTGAAGTTCCAATAGCCCTCGTGCGAGCCGAGCGCCTCGCCCTCGGGAGTGACGATCCTGCCGGGCGCGCCGCCGAGCCTCGCGCGCAGGAAGCCGCGGGTATCGCCGTCGGGGATGAAGCAGATGTCGTAGGAGTCGGGTTTGTCGCAGACCCCCAGGCCGCGCGCCTCCGCTTCGGCGCGCACCTGCGCCTTCGAAGCCGCATCGCCCAGGGGCAGCAGGACCCTCGACAGTTCCGAGCGCCCCATGACGGCGAGCACGTAGGACTGGTCCTTGAGCGGATCGGCGCCGCGATGCAGCTCCGGGCCCGCGGGCCCCTCGACGATCGACGCGTAGTGGCCGGTGCAGACGGCGTCGAAGCCGAGGGCGCGCGCGCGTTCGGCGAGCTCGCGGAATTTCACGAACTCGTTGCAGCGCACGCAGGGGTTGGGGGTGCGGCCGAGGGAGTACTGCTCGACGAAGTCCTCGATGACGGTCTTCTCGAAGTCCTCGGCGAGGTCCCACACGTAGAAGGGGATCCCCATGATCTCCGCGGCCCGCGCGGCGTCCCCCGCATCTTCGACCGAGCAGCAGCCGCGCGAACCGATCCGGCATTCGAGGGGCTGGGAGGAAAGGGCCATGTGGACGCCGACGACCTCGTGACCGGCGTCGACGGCGCGAGCGGCGGCGACGGCGGAATCGACGCCGCCCGAAAGCGCGGCGAGGACGCGCATCATGACCTCCTCGACGACGAACGCGCCGCGCGGGAGCCCTCGCGCTCATCAAGGGCGCGCCCGGCGGCGAGGGCCCGAGGGAGTGCGCGGAGGAAGGCCTCGATGTCCTCCGAAGCGGTCGAGGGCCCGGTCGAGACCCGCAGAGCCCCGAGCGCCTCGGCCTCGCTCGCACCCATGGCGAGTCGGACCGCGGAGGGACGCGTGACGCCCGCATGGCACGCCGATCCGGCCGAGACGGCGATGCCCGCCGCATCCATCGCCATGAGAACCGCCTCGGGATGCGAGGTCGGGATCGACAGGTGGATGATGGTCGGCGAGGCGAGCTCCGGATCGACGCTCGGGCGGATCGGCGCCCCCAGCGAATCGCTCGCGGCGTTCAGGCCGTCGAGGAGCTGTTCACGCAATTCGAGCGCGTGTGCGCGTCGCGCACTGCGCTCCCGCACCGTCTCCTCCAGCGCGGCGGCCAGGGCGCACGCGCCGGCGACATCGGGGGTTCCCGAACGCAGGCCCCGTTCGTGCCCGCCGCCGGGCCGGTCCGTGCGCAGAGGCGTCCCCCTCTTCACGAGGAGGACCCCGGTGCCCACGGGGGCCCCGATCTTGTGCCCCCCGAGGGAGAGCAGATCGACGCCGAGCCCGGAGAAATCCGCATCCAGCACGCCCACGGCCTGCGCGGCGTCGGTATGGACGAGGGCGCGGCCGCCCGTCGCCGCGGCCTCGGGAGCGGCGGCCGTAAGCGCTTCGACGAGGCTCCCGAGCGGTTGGATCGTTCCGATCTCCGAACTCACCAGCGTCAGGGAGGCCACCGCCAGGGAATCCGCGTCGGCCGACAGGAGTGCGGGATCGACCTCGACGACGCCGGAGGGCGCGACCTTGAGGCGCGAGACCTCGAAGCCCTCATCGGCCAGGCCCTGCGCCTGCTCGCCGACCGCGTCGTGCTCGACCTCGGACAGCAGGACGCGGGTGCGCCCGGGGGCGAGGGCGCGGACCGCACGAGCCGCCCCCGCGACTGCGAGCGCATCGGATTCGGTGGCGCCCGACACGAGGACGACCTCGGCGCGCTCGGCCCCCAGGGCGACCCCGATCCGTTCCCGGGCGTCTTCGAGCATCCGCCTGGCCCTGCGGCCTCCGGCGTGAAGCGACGCGGGATTGCCCGGTTCGAGCGCGAGAGCGCGTTGCGCCTCGACCCACGCCTCGCGCGCGCAATCGAGGATCGGCGAGGTCGCCGCGTGATCGAGGTAGTGCGTCACGGCGTCAGTTCTCGCCGCGAGCCGCCCGGATCGCCTCAAGGGCCTGGGGCACGACCTCGAAGAGATCGCCCACGACGCCGAAGTCGGCGATCTCGAAGATCGGCGCGTCCGGGTCGTCGCACACGGCGACGATGTGCGCGCTCGACTGCATGCCGACCGTGTGGTGGATCGCTCCGGAGACGCCGAGGCCGATGTAGAGCTTCGGCGAGATGTTCGCACCGGTCTGGCCGATCTGAAGGTTCCTCGGCGCCCATCCCTCATCGGCGACGACTCGCGTGGCTCCGACTGCGGCGCCGAGCTCATCGGCGAGCGCGTCCACGACCGACATGTCGCCGTTGGTGCCGCGGCCCGCGACGACGACGACATCGGCGTCGGCGAGGCTGACGCGGCCGGTTCCGCCCTCGGCGGTGGAGGAGACGACCTCCACGGCACCGGCTTCCGGGCTCACCTCGAAGTCGACGTCCTCGATCACGGGGGCGGTCGGCGTCGCGGCGGGGACGACGCCGTGAGCGCCGGTCTTCACGGTGGCGACGGGCAGGGCCCCCTCTACGCGGATCCGGTTCGTCCAGGTCCCCGCGAGCGCGACCGTCGTCGCGATGAGGGCCTCGCCCTCGACCTCGAGGGCGGTCGCGTCCGCGACGACACCGGAGTCGAGGCGCATCGCGACCCGGGAGGCGACTTCCCGTCCCCGGTAGGACGAGGGCACGAGGAAGGCGCCGTAGCGGTCGTCGGCGATGCAGGCGAGGACCGCGTCGGCGACGACGCCGCTCACCCTCGGGGCGAGATCGTCGAGCCTCGGGCGCAGGATCCTCTCCACACCGAGGGCGCCGAGGGCGGGGGCGTCGGGCGTTGACGGGAGGGCGACGACGTGAACCCCTCCGCCGGTGAGCTCCTTCGCGAGCGAGATCACCTGTGCGGAAGCGGGGGTGAGGCGCCATGCGCCGTCGTCGCCGCGCTGGTGCTCGACGAGGACGAGGATCGGGGTGTTGAGAAGGTCGGTCATCGTCACTTCACCACTTCGAGGAGGTAGGCGGCGAGGCGCTCGCCGGCGTCGCCAGAGTCGGGGATGATCGTGCCGGGGCCGTCCTTCAGCACTTCCGCGGATTCGAGGACTTCGAGGACCCTCGGGCGGTCCGCGATCAGCGCGCCGGCGCGGGTCGCGGCGATCTCGTCCAGGCCCCAGGAGTCCATCGGCTTCTTCCGGGCCGCCTTCATCGCCGCGAAGGCCGGGTAGCGGGGCTCGTTGATCTGGTCGGTCACCGAGACGACGAGGGGCATCGGGGCTGCGAGCACGTCCTCGTACCCGTCGGCGTTGCGCGCGATCGTGGCCGTGCGGGCATCGAGGTCGACCTCGATGGAGTGCGCGAGGCCGAGGAGGGGCATTCCGAGCCGGGTGGCGAGGGCGGCCGGGAGCATGGAGGTCATCGAGTCGAGCGAGGCCATGCCGGTGACGACCACGTCGATCGGCTCCTCCTCCCCGAGGCGCTGGACCGCGGCGGCGAGGACCGTCGCGGTCAGGCCCGCATCGGCGCCCTCGAGTCGCTCATCGGTGACGAGGACCCCCCTGTCGGCGCCGAGTTGGAGCGCGCGGAGCAGGGCGTCCTCGGCGTCCTCGGGGCCCATGGTGAGGGCGATGACTTCGCCGCCGTGCTCCTCGACGAGCTGAACGGCGGCTTCCACCGCGTTCTCATCGAGCTCGTTGAGGACATCGTCCTCTCCTCGGACGATCCTGCGATCCTCGAAACGTCGATCCGACTGCATGTCGGGGACGTGCTTGACGCACACGATGATTCTCATGGGCCTAGACTGCCACACTCGCACCGCTTCACTCAGCGGGGGTCGGCACTCCATGGCGAAGCGCACATCTTGGGGCCCGCGACGGCGTTTGTGCGCCACGGGAGCCGTTTCCCGGTATTCCTCCGCCGCGCGGCCTAGTCTTATTGGCTGTAACGTTCGCCTCGACCGCTAAAGAGGCGTGCGCGGCGCGCGCCGCAAGAGGAGGGGGATCATGACCGGGGACTTCGCCCACGACCATCATGCCGCGTACGCGAAAGTCGTGGAGCCCCATCCCGTCCCCCGTCGCCTCGGCGTCTCGCTGCGCCCGGACGGCCTGGACGTCTCAGTCGTGGCGCGCAGCGCCACCGCGGTCGAGTTCTGCGTGCTCGAACCCGACTCCACGGAGACCCGCTATCCCCTGCTCGCCTCGAACGAGGGGATCTGGCACGGGCGCATTCCCGGGCGGGGCGCGGGGACGCGCTACGGATTCCGCGTGCACGGGCCCTGGGACCCCGACGCGGGGCTGTTCCACAATCCTTCGAAGTTCCTCCTCGACCCGTACGGCCGCGGCATCGAGGGCGGCGTCGACATGGGGCCCGCCGTCTACGCCCACATGGTCGACGACGAGCTGTACCCCGCCGCCTACCCCTTCAAGCGCTCCCCCCTGGATTCTCGCGGGCACGTCCCCGTCTCGGTCGTCGTCGACAATCGTTTCGCCGTCGCCCCCAAGCCCCGGATCCCCTGGGAGAAGACGATCGTCTACGAGATCCACGTCAAGGGCTTCACGAAGAACATGCCCGGCGTTCCCGCCGAGCTCCAGGGGACTTACGCGGGCCTGGCGCATCCGGCATCGGTCGACTACCTCAAGCGGCTGGGCGTCACCTCGGTCGAGCTCCTCCCCGTCCACGCCAAATGCGAGGAGGCCTTCCTCGCCGAACGGGGGCTGACGAACTACTGGGGGTACTCGACACTCTCCTTCTTCGCCCCCGAACCGGGATACGCGACGCCTGCGGCGCGCAGGAACGGGGCGCAAGCCGTCGTCGACGAGTTCCGCGGCATGGTGTCGATCCTCCATCAGGCCGGGATCGAAGTCATCCTCGACGTCGTCTACAACCACACCTGCGAAGGCGGGGACGGGGGCCCCACCCTGTCGTGGCGGGGCTTCGATTCCCCCCTCTACTACCGGCACACGAACACCCGGCCGACTCAGAGCATCGACGACACGGGCACGGGCAACACCGTGAACTTCGATGAGCCCGCGACCATGGCGATGGTGCTCGATTCACTCCGGTACTGGACGACCTCGATGGGGGTGGACGGCTTCCGCTTCGATCTCGCCGCGACCCTCGGGCGCTTCTCGACGGGATTCACCCCCATGCACCCCCTCCTCGTCGCGATGGCCACCGACCCTGAGATCGGCACCTGCAAGCTCATCGCCGAGCCCTGGGACATCGGGCCCGGCGGTTGGCAGACCGGCAATTTCCCCCTGCCGTTCTCCGAATGGAACGACCACTACCGCGGCGCCCTGCGCGGTTTCTGGCTCTCCGACGTCAAGTCCCTCATCGAGGGCCGAGGGGCCTCCGGGCCGAACAACCTCGCGACGCGGCTGGCCGGTTCCCGCGATGTCTACGACCACGGGAAGGGCCGCGGTCGCGGCCCGCGGGCGTCGATCAACTTCATCACCGCCCATGACGGCTTCACCCTGGCCGATCTCACGGCCTTCGACGCCAAGCACAACTGGGCGAACCTCGAGGGGAACCGAGACGGCTCGAACGACAACCGCTCGTGGAACCACGGGATCGAGGGCTGGGTCGCCTCGACGCTCTCCTCCACGGCCGAGGCGGCCGCCGCGCGCCCCGGTGAGGAGGGCGAGGAGCTCGTCTACTGGAGGCGCCGCCGCTCCCAGCGCAACCTGCT
Source organism: Schaalia sp. (assembly GCF_050312375.1). Taxonomy (NCBI): domain Bacteria; kingdom Bacillati; phylum Actinomycetota; class Actinomycetes; order Actinomycetales; family Actinomycetaceae; genus Schaalia; species Schaalia sp. The sequence continues at coordinate 7,080 of NZ_JBNOYB010000012.1, read as the reverse complement.
CACGATGCTGCTGATCTCGGCCGGGACTCCGATGCTCCTCGGCGGCGACGAATTCGCGCGCACTCAGTTCGGCAACAACAACGCCTACTGCCAGGATTCGCCGATCTCCTGGCTCGACTGGAACCTCTCCGCCCCCCAGCTCGATCAGCTCGCCCTCACCCGGTGGCTCATCGCCCTGCGCTCGGCGCACCCCGTCCTGCGCCCCGACGTCTACGCCAGCGGCGTCCCGTATCACGCAGACACAGTGCCCGACGTCTCCTGGCACACGGCCCAGGGCGATCCGATGCCGAACGAGGGCTGGACCCGATCGGAGAACCGCGTCTTCCAGATGCTCCGCTCAGGGGCGCGCTGGTCGGATCGCGACGCCCTCGTCATCGTGAACGGGACCTTGGAGCCCCAGGAGGTGCGCCTTCCCGAGGGCCACGGCCTCGATTGGCTCGTCGCCGTCGACACCGCGTGGGGTCCGATCGACGAAGCGATCCCGCCCTCGACCGATCCGCTCGCACTCAGCCTCGATCTCGAGCAGGTCGCTCATCAAGACACCGTGTCGATCGCGCCGATCTCGGTGAAAGTCCTCCTGTCCGACATCGCGGTGCAGGCGCGGGAATGAGCCGGGGCGGCGCCTCGCGATAGGATCTGCCCATGACCTCCAGTGAAGATGCCCTCGCCAATTCCACTTCCGACGCGTCGCTCGCGCGCTCGAAGGCGCGCTCGGCCGAAATCGACCGGGCGATCGATGAGGATCCCTCGCGCTTCCGGATCCTGACCGGCGACCGTCCCACGGGGCACCTCCACCTCGGCCATTACTTCGGGACCCTGCGCAATCGGGTCCTCCTCCAGGAGCGGGGCGTGGAGACCTGGGTGCTCATCGCCGACTACCAGGTCATCACCGACCGCGACGGCGTGGGCCCGATCCGCGAGCGCGTCCTCGCTCTCATCGCCGATTACATCGCCGCCGGCATCGATCCTGAGCGCTCGGTGATCTTCAACCACTCGGCGATCCCCGCGCTCAACCAGCTCATGCTCCCCTTCCTGTCGCTGGTCACCGAGTCCGAACTGCACCGCAATCCGACGGTCAAGGCCGAACTCGAGGCGACCGACGGCCGTGCGATGTCCGGGCTCATGCTCACCTACCCGGTGCATCAGGCGGCCGACATCCTCTTCTGCAAGGCGAATCTCGTGCCCGTCGGGCAGGATCAGCTCCCCCACCTGGAGCAGGCGCGCCTCATCGCCCAGCGCTTCGACAAGCGCTACGGCCGGGCCACTCCTGATCGTCCCGTCTTCCCGCGCCCCGAGGCGCTGCTCTCGGAGGTGCCCCTGCTGCTGGGCACCGACGGCACCAAGATGTCGAAGTCGCGCGGGAACACGATCGAACTCGGCATGAGCGCCGACGAGACCGCGAAGATCCTCAAGAAGGCGAAGACCGACGCCGAACGCCGCATCACCTTCGACCCGGTGAATCGCCCCGAGGTCTCCAACCTCCTGATGCTCGCGTCCTTGTCGACGGGGCGCGAACCCGCGGCGATCGCCGATGAGATCGGCGACAGGGGTGCGGGCGCCCTCAAGGCCTTCGTCACCGAGTCCCTGAATGAGATGTTCGCCCCTATGCGCGCACGGCGCGCGGAGCTCCTCGAGAACGAGGACTACCTGTGGTCGGTCCTGCGCGCCGGCGACGAGAAGGCGAATGAGCAGGCCAACAGGACCCTCGACGAGGTCCGCACCGCGATGCAGATGGACTACTGAGCGAGCGGCTCTCCGGGTGCCCTCAGACCCCTGAGGGCACCCTTTTTTATGCTCCCCGGGCCTCCTCAAGGCGCGCATATCCTTGCTGGTGGGCCTCGTGCCGAAGGTTTAGCTTTCGGGCTATGGACCTCACGCTCCCCTCCGCCGCCCGCGTCTCAACGGCTGCCCGCCCCGCCCCTGAACGCAAGCAGTCCGTCTCGCGGCGCCTCAACTGGTTGAGGGCCGGCGTCCTCGGCGCCAACGACGGCATCGTGTCGATCTCGGGCCTGCTCGTCGGCGTCGCCGCGGCCGATCCGACGAACACCCCCGCGATCGCGATCGCCGGCGTCGCCGGCATCGTCTCCGCCGCCCTTTCGATGTCGGTCGGCGAATACGTGTCGGTGTCGACCCAGAGGGACACGGAGCGCGAGCTCGTCCGCGTCCAGAAGAGCCTCCTCGAAGCCGATCCCGAGGGCCAGGAGCGCAAGCTCGCCGCCATGTGGGTCCGGCGCGGGCTCTCCGAGGAGACGGCCGCCCTCGTCGCAAGGGATCTTTCGCGTCACGACGCGCTCGACGCGCACCTGACGACCGAGCACAACATCGACCCGGACGACCTCACCAACCCCTGGGCGGCAGCGGGATCCTCATTCCTCGCCTTCCTCCTCGGCTCCCTCCTCCCCCTGCTCACGATGCTCGTCTTCCCGCCCGCGATGCGCATCCCCGCCACCTTCGTCGCGGTTCTCATCGCTCTGGCCCTCACCGGCTACGTGTCGGCGGCGCTCGGCGATGCGCCGCGCGGCCGTGCGGTGCTCCGCCTCCTCGTCGGCGGAGCGGCGGCGATGGCCCTCACCTTCGTCGTCGGCCGCGCCTTCGGGGTCGATGTCTGAGGATGGGGCGCTGGAGCGGATCGTGGGCGAAGCGCCCGCGACCGGCCCCCTCCTTTGGGTACCCTGGGTGGGGTGAGCGACATCCTCCTGCCCCGGATCCCCGTGACCGAACTCTTCCCCGTCGTCGAGGACGGCCGCCTGGCCGCCAAGGCGACGGAAGGGGAGCCATTCCCGATCCGAGCGACCGTCTTCCGCGAGGGCCACGACGCCTTCGCCGCCGAGGCGATCCTCCTCGATCCCGAGGGGTGCGAGCACTGCCGGGTCCCGATGGTGGACATCGCGCCGGGGCTGGACCGCTATGAGGCCTGGGTGATGCCGGATCGGCCCGGCGCGTGGAGCTTCCGCGTCGACTCCTGGTCGGACCCCTACGCCACCTGGCGTCACGATGCGACCGTCAAGATCGACGCCGGTGTCGATGTCGAGCTCATGCTCGAAGAAGGCGCGCGCCTCATGGAGCGCGCGATCGCCGGGGAGGCCCTCCTCAATCCGACTCAGCGCCCCGCCGCGCCCGAGGACGCCGCGGTGCTCGCCGATGCGGCCGCGCACCTGCGCGACCGGACCCGCTCCGCGCAGCAGCGCCTTTCAGCGGGGGTCTCCTCGCGGGTGCGCGCCGTGTTCCGCGCGCGCCCCCTGCGCGACCTGCTCGGGTCCTCCGCCGTTTACCCGCTCGCCGTCGCCCGGGAGAGGGCGCTCACCGGCAGCTGGTACGAGATCTTCCCGCGCTCATTCGGAGCCTTCCAGAACCCCGACGGCACCTGGGTCTCGGGCACTCTCAAGGCGGCCGCCGAGGGCCTTGAGAGGATCTCCGAAATGGGATTCGACGTCGTGTACCTCACCCCGATCCACCCGATCGGGACGACGAATCGCAAGGGCAGGAACAACGCCCTCGTCGCCGGGCCCGGCGACCCCGGCTCCCCCTACGGGATCGGAGCCGAAACCGGCGGCCACGAGGCGATCCACCCCGAGCTCGGCGATTTCGACGACTTCGACGCATTCGTGGAGCGCGCCCGTGGACTCGGACTCGAAGTGGCCCTCGACCTGGCCCTTCAATGCTCGCCCGATCATCCGTGGGTCAAGGCCCATCCCGAGTGGTTCACCTCTCGCGCCGACGGGACGATCGCTTACGCGGAGAACCCTCCGAAGAAGTACCAGGACATCTACCCCTTGAACTTCGACAACGACTACGCGGGCATCTACGCGGCGATCCGCGACGTGCTCGAGCTGTGGATCTCGCACGGGGTGACGATCTTCCGCGTCGACAATCCCCACACGAAGCCCGTCCGCTTCTGGCAGCAGCTCATCGCCGAGATCCGCGCGGCCCACCCCGAGGTGCTCTTCCTCGCAGAGGCCTTCACGCGCCCCGCCATGATGCGCACCCTCGGCGCGATCGGCTTCGACCAGTCCTACACCTACTTCGCCTGGAGGACCGGCAAGGAGGAGATCGAGGCCTACCTCGAAGAGGTCTCCGCCGAGACCGCTCATCTCATGCGCCCCACCTTCTGGCCGACGACGCATGACATCCTCACCCCTCAGATGACGAGCGGGGGCAGTGCGATCTTCGCCATCCGCGCGATGCTGGCCGCCCTCGGATCGCCGAACTGGGGCGTCTACTCCGGCTACGAATTCGTTGAGAACGTCCAGCGCCCCGGCTTCGAGGAATTCATCGACAACGAGAAGTACGAGTTCAGGCCCCGCGACTTCGCCGACGCCGAGCCCCTGGGGATCTCGCGTCTGCTCACCCTGCTCAACGCCGCCAGGGCGAAGCACCCCGCCCTCCGCCAGCTCCACTCCTTGACGATCCACCCGACCTCGCACCCCGACATCATCTGCTTCTCCAAGCAGATCGCCGGGCGCTTCACCGGCTCGAGCACGGACACCGTCATCTGCGTCGTCTCCTTGAACCCGCACGAGGGCGTTTCCGGCACCGTCGACATCGACTTGTCCGCCCTCGGCGTTGAAACCCCGGGGGGCAGGATCCGCGTCGTCGACGAACTCGACGGGCGGACCTACACCTGGGGGACGCGCAACTGGGTCGAGCTCTCCCCCGTCACGCGGCTCGGACACGTCCTCTCGGTCGAGCCCCTCCTCGACCTCGACCCCTGGGCGGCGACGCGGTGAATGCGCAGTTCACCGCGCACACGCGGTGAGCGGGTGAGAATCACCTCGACCTGAGCTGTCGCGCGGCTCACATCATCGCTTCGGACGTGGGACAATCGAGGCATGGAACCCGACATGACACCGTTGCCCGTCGACCCCTCAGTCCTCGACGCCGTCGGCAGCGGCAGCCACTACATGCCCCATGCCGTCCTCGGCGCCCACCTCGGTGAGAATTCCGTGACGATCAGGACGGTCCATCATCTCGCCGATGCCGTGGAGATCGTGACCGCCGACGACAGTTACGCCGCGGTCCACGAACGCGCCGGCGTGTGGGTGGCCGTGCTGCCCCTCACGGAGATCCCCGACTACCGGGTCCGCGTCACCTACGGCGATCAGATCACCCTCCTCGACGACCCCTACCACTACCTGCCGACCCTCGGGGAGATGGACACCTACCTCATCTCCGAAGGCCGCCACGAGCAGCTCTGGAAGGTCCTCGGCGCCCACGTCAAGCACTACGAGGGGGCGATGGGCCCGGTGTCCGGCGTCGCATTCGCCGTCTGGGCGCCCAATGCGCGCGCCGTGCGCGTCGTCGGCGATTTCAACTTCTGGGACGGCTCAGCGACCGCCATGCGCTCCCTGGGCGCTTCGGGCGTTTGGGAGATCTTCATCCCCGGGGTCGAGGTCGGCGCCCGCTACAAGTACGAGATCCAGGGCCCCGGGGGGAACTGGTTCCAGAAGGCCGACCCCCTCGCCCGCGCGACGGAGATCCCCCCCGCCACCGCATCGGTCGTCACGGACTACTTCCACGAATGGAGCGACGAGGAGTGGATGGCCTCCCGCGCGCAGCGCTCCGTCCACACCGGGCCGATGTCGATCTACGAGCTCCACGTCGGCTCTTGGAAGCAGGGCCTCGGCTACCGCGGACTCGCGGACGAGCTCGTCCCCTACCTCAAGGAGATGGGCTTCACGCACGTGGAGTTCATGCCGCTGGCCGAGCACCCCTTCGGCGGCTCCTGGGGCTACCAGGTGACCTCCTACTACGCTCCGACCTCGCGCTTCGGCACACCCGATGACTTCCGCTACCTCGTCGATGAGCTTCACAAGGCCGGGATCGGCGTCATCCTCGACTGGGTGCCCGCCCACTTCCCGAAGGACGACTGGGCCCTCGCCCGCTTCGACGGCACCCCCCTGTACGAGGATCCCGATCCGCTCCGCGGCGAGCACCCCGATTGGGGCACCTACGTCTTCAACTTCGGCCGACGGGAAGTGCGCAACTTCCTCGTCGCCAACGCCCTGTACTGGCTCGAGGACTTCCACATCGACGGCCTGCGCGTCGACGCCGTCGCCTCCATGCTCTACCTCGACTACTCGCGCAAGGACGGCCAGTGGCGCCCCAACCAGTACGGCGGCCGCGAGAACCTCGAAGCGATCGAATTCATCCAGGAGGCGAATGCGACCGCCTACAGGCGCCATCCCGGCATCGTCATGATCGCCGAGGAATCCACCGCTTGGCCGGGGGTCACCGCGCCGACGAGCGGAGGCGGCCTCGGCTTCGGCATGAAGTGGAACATGGGGTGGATGAACGACACCCTGCGCTACCTCAGCGAGGATCCGGTCAACAGGCGCTGGCACCACGGGGAGCTCACCTTCTCCCTCGTCTACGCCTTCTCGGAGAACTACATCCTGCCCCTTTCGCACGATGAAGTCGTCCACGGCAAGAACACCCTGGTCGAGAAGATGCCCGGGGACGACTGGCAGCGCTTCGCGGGCCTGCGCGCCCTCTTCGCCTACCAGTGGTCGCATCCGGGCAAGCAGCTCGTCTTCATGGGCCAGGAGATCGGCCAGCGCCAGGAGTGGAACGACTCCTACTCCCTCGACTGGTGGCTCACCGATTTCGAGGGGCACGCCGGGATCCAGCGCCTCGTCGCAGAGCTCAACCGGATCTACACGACCCACTCGGCGTTCTGGGATGACGACTACACGGGCTTCGAATGGATCGACGCCTCCGACGGCGATCACAACCTCATCTCCTACCTGCGCAAGGGCCAGCGCAACGGCACGCTCCAGCCCGTCGTCGTCTGCGCCGCCAACTTCGCCGGCAACCCGCACGAGGGCTACCGCATCGGCCTGCCCTTCGGCGGGGAGTGGACGGAGATCCTCAACACGGATGAGGAGGAGTTCGGAGGCTCGGGGGTGACCAACCCCGGCACGATCGTCGCGGAGGCGGTGCCGTGGAACGGGCGCCCCTTCTCGGTCGAGCTGCGCGTTCCGCCCCTCGGCGCGCTCTGGCTCGCGCCGGTGAGCCAGGAGGGCTGAGCGCCCACCCGCTTTGGAAGAACGGGCGTCCTCGGGCCGATCGGCCCGAGAGATC
>NZ_JBNOYB010000011.1:0-10801 GCF_050312375.1 Schaalia sp. | reverse complement strand
GCTCTAGCGAGCACGAGGAGGACGAGTCATGATCGAGCAGATGGGGCAGACGACTCTCGTCCTGCTCCTCAGCGCGCTCGCCATCGGAGTGATCGTCCCCGCCGTCCCCGCGGGCGGACGAGGGCGATCTGCCCGGCGCGTCCGGACATGGACGATCGGAACCGGTCTCGCGCTCGGCCTCCTCGCCTCCCTCCTCCTCACCCTCGTCAACACCCTCGCCCCGAAAGCCGTCAACCGGCAGACCGTGGCCCTGTGGAGCCTCCCCCTCGCGATCGGCCTCGCGATCGGCGTGGCCGTCCTCATCCTCCTGCGGGCGCGCCGCCCCGAAGGCGCGCCGCTCCTCGACCGTTCGCTGCGCCCCCTCATCGCCGCCTACATCGCCCTCGTGCTCTTCCGGAGCGCACCGAGCGCGATGGCCCAAGCCGTCATGCTGGTGCCCGCGGGAAGCGGGACGCCCTCCACCCAGACGGTTCTCGCCTTCACCGGATACGTCCTCGGCTGGGCGGCGGCCGCCCTCCTCGGCGCCCTCGCATGGAAGCTCACCTCCCTCGCGCAGCGGCGCTGGCCCATGGTCCTCGTCCCCGCCGTCCTCGCCCTCACCCACGCGCTCCTCATCATCCGCATCCTCCAGGCCCAGCGGGTCATCGAGATGTCCAACTCGGCCTTCAAGGCCCTCTCGTGGTTCATCAACCACGAAGCCGTCTTCCCGCTCGCTGGCATGTGCGTCCTCCTCGTCCTCGCCGCCCTCACCTGGGCCGAGGGGAGGACGATGCCCGGGAGCGGGGCCAATCCCGCCGAGGGGCGCCTCAATCGCGCGCGGGCCAGGCTCTGGAAGACGATCGCCGGGGCCGCCGCAGGGGGCTACCTGTGCGGCGCCCTCCTCATCACCCTGGGCGTGGCCGTCGGATCCGCGGAGGTCGAGCTCTCCGAACCGGAGTCCTACTCGGTCGTCGAGGAGCAGGCCGTGATCGATGTCGCCAAGATCTCCGACGGGCATCTCCACCGCTTCGCCTACACGACGAAGTCGGGGGTCGAAGTCCGCTTCATCGTCATCCAAAAAGCCGGATCCTCCTTCGGGGTCGGCCTCGACGCCTGCGAGATCTGCGGTCCGAGCGGCTACTACGAGAAGGACGGGAAGATCATCTGCAAGCTCTGCGAAGTCGCCATGAACATCGCGACGATCGGCTTCAAAGGCGGATGCAACCCCATCCCCATCGAATACACGGTCTCGAACGGCTCGCTGACCGTGCCGTTGAGCGTCCTGGAGGCGAGTGAAGGGGTCTTCGCATGAGGCGGAACGAACGCCGCATCCTTGTCGCCGTGCGACGGGGGCGGCGCTGATGTTCATCAGGATGCTCTCGCGCGCCCTCGTGCGGCGCGGAAACCGTCATCTCCTCATCGCCCTGACCGTCGCCCTGGGGGCCGCGGTCGCAGCCTCCATGCTCTCGGTCATGTTCGACGTCGGGGACAAGGTCAATCAGGAGCTCAAGTCCTACGGGGCGAACATCGTCGTCCGCCCGCGCGGAGCCGCCGTCCTCGAAGACCTCTACGGCGCGCAGGGGGCCGGCGAGTCCTATCTGCGCGAAGACGAGCTCCAGAACATTAAGACGATCTTCTGGACCTACAACATCCTCGACTTCGCGCCCCTCCTGCCCGTCGAGGCGCTCGACGCCGAGGGCGGGCCCGTCACCGTCACGGGCACGTGGTTCTCCCACCATCTCGACCTGGCGACCGGGGAGAGCGTCGACACGGGCCTGGACCGTCTGCGTGGATGGTGGACCATCGAGGGGGAGTGGGCTTCGCAGTCCGATCCCGCGGGCGTCATGGTCGGTTCCTCCTACGCGGCGAAGCGCTCCTTGAAAGCCGGCGATCCCCTCGTCCTCAGCCGCGGGGAGGAGAGGATCGAAACCGTCATCACGGGCGTGTTCGATTCCGGGGACGAGGCCGACGAAGGGGTCTACGCCCCTCTGGCCCTCGCGCAGCGGCTCCTCGGGCGCCCCGGGGCCGTCGGGTCCGTCGAAGTCTCCGCGCTGACGACCCCGGACAACGATCTCGCCCGCAAGGCGGCGAGGAACCCCGGCTCGCTGTCGGTCTCCGAACGCGAAACCTGGTACTGCACCGCCTACGTCTCATCGATCGCCTACCAGATCGAAGAAGTGATGACGGACTCCGTGGCGAGGCCCGTCCGCCTGATCGCCGAATCCGAGGGGACGATCCTGTCCAAGACCCAGCTCCTCATGATGCTCGTCACCCTCCTGGCCCTCGCCTCCTCGGCCCTGGCCATCGCGAACCTCGTCACCGCGAACGTCATGGAGCGCTCCTCCGAGATCGGGCTCATGAAAGCCATCGGGGCGAAGAACGGCTCGATCATCGCCCTCTTCCTCGCCGAGATCTCCCTCGTGGGCGGCGTCGGCGGCCTGATCGGCTACGGGGCGGGGATCGGCCTCGCCCAGATCATCGGGAAGGCGGTCTTCGGCTCGGCGATCGCCTTCGCCCCGATCGTCATCGTCCTCGTCGCCGTCCTCGTCCTCCTCGTCGTCCTCGGCGCCTCGGTCCCCGCAATCCGCTACCTGCTGCGCCTCAACGCGGCGGAAGTCCTCCACGGAAGGTGAGCATGAGCCGTCGCACGATGTTCTGGCGGATGGTCATGTCCTCGATCATCCGCAGGCGCTCCCGGGTCCTCATCGCGATCCTCGCGGTCGCGATCGGCGCGACCACCCTGTCGGGCCTGGCGACGATCGCCATCGACGTCCCCGCGCAGATGGCCCGGGAAGTCCGCTCCTACGGGGCGAATCTCGTCGTCTCCCCGGGCCCGGGCGCCGCCTCGCTCGACGAAGCGGCCCTGGCCGCGGTCGAACGCGCCGTCCCGAAGGACCTCCTCGTCGGCTCCGCCGCCTTCGAATACGCGACCGTTCTCATCAACGACCAGCCCTTCATCGCCGCGGGGAGCGACCTGGCCTCGGTCCGCGCCATGAACCCCTACTGGTTCGTCGAGGGCGCCTGGCCCGGCGGCGACGGGGAAGTCCTCATCGGGGAGGAGATCGCGCAGACCATCGGCGCGAACCCCGGCGACCGGATCCTCGTCTCCGCCCTCCTCGATCCGAAGCGGGATCCGGCCGGGCAGTCCTCGCGGGCCCAGAAGGACGAGCCCCTCTCCCTCCTGGTCTCCGGCGTCCTCAAAACCGGCGGCAACGAGGACGGCTACATGTACACGGGCTCCGCCGACATTCAAGGGATCACCGGGGCCGAACCCGCCCCGAGCATCGTCGAGTACTCGATCGCCGCGGAGTCCGAGCGCCTCGCCCAGATCGCCCAATCCATCGAGAGCGGGGCGCAGGACGTCTCGGCGCGCGTCGTCAAACGCCTCGCCGCCTCCGACTCGGGGGTGCTCGACATGCTGCGCTCCCTGCTCGCGATCATCACGGGAATCGTCCTCGCCCTCACGATGATCGGCGTCTCGACGACGATGGTCGCCGTCGTCGCCGAACGCCGGACCGAGATCGGCCTCCGCAAGGCCCTCGGCGCCTCGTCGCGCTCCGTCGTCGTCGAATTCGTCGGGGAGAGCGCGCTGCTCGGACTCGTAGGGGGCTGCTTCGGCGCCCTGTTCGGCTACGCCCTCGCAACCGGCGTCGCCCTCAACGTGTTCCACCGCAGCGTCGACGCGCCGGTCCTGATCCTCGTCATCACCGTCCTCGCCTCCATCGGCGTCTCCGTCCTCGCCTGCCTGCCCCCGGTGAGACGGGCCGCCGCCATCGATCCGGCCCTCGTCCTGCGCGGAGAATGAAGGAAGAAGCATGACTGAAGAAGAACGGACTCGTCCCCTCCTCGACCTGCGGGGGGTGTCGAAGATCTACGGGGACCTCCACGCGATCGACGAGATCAGCCTGCAGGTCCCCCGGGGCCAATGGCTCTCGATCGTCGGCCCCTCGGGCTCGGGGAAGACGACCTTGATGAACATCGTCGGCTGCATGGACACCCCCTCGCGGGGGACGGTCCTGCTCGACGGGCACGACATCTCCGACCTCACCCGCGATGAGCTCACCGAGATCCGGCGCGACACGATCGGCCTCGTCTTCCAGCAGTTCCATCTCATCGGCCACCTCAGCGCCCTCGAGAACGTCATGGTCGCCCAGTACTACCACTCGATGCCCGACGAGGCCGAGGCCATGGAGGCCCTCGACCGAGTCGGCCTGGCCGATCGGGCCTCCCATCTTCCCCGTCAGCTCTCCGGCGGCGAGCAGCAGCGGGTGTGCGTCGCGCGCGCCCTCATCAACTACCCGAAGCTCATCCTCGCCGACGAGCCGACCGGCAACCTCGACGAGAGGAACGAGGAGATCGTCCTCGACCTCTTCGGCCAGCTCCACCGCGAGGGGACGACCCTCATGGTCGTCACCCACGACGCCCGGGTCGCGGGCTGCGGCCAGCGGGAGATCGCCCTCGAGCACGGGAGGGTCCTCAAGGAGACCCTGCACGACCAGGATCGCCCCTTCAGGGCGACCGGAAAGGACAAGGCCGCACTGCGATGAGGAACGCTTTGGGGATCGGGGCCGTCGGACTGGGCGCGATGATGCTCGCGGCCTGCTCGCCCTCGTACACGATCGACATGTCGGTGCCGATGAGGGACGGGGAGTGGAGCGCGCGTTCGAATCCGGACGATCAGGGCGCCGTCGGGGTCATCACGATCAGCGTCGAGGGCGGCGACATCACGAAGACCGTCTACGAGACGAAGCGCGCCGACGGCTCGGACAAGGACGGCGAGTACGGGAAGGACTCGTCGGGCCAGGTGTTCAACGAGGACTATTACGCCCGGGCGCAGAAGGCGGTCGAGTCCTTCGCCCGCTACTCCCAGCAGCTCACCGATGAGGACGACCCCTCGAAGGTCGATGTCATCTCCGGTGCGACCGTCGCGCACAGCCAGTTCATGCAGGCCGCGATCCGGGCGATCAGCGCCGCCCAGGGGGTCGAGGACGCCGGCGCCGACCGCATCGACATCCCCGGTCTGAAGGACTCGACGGGCGAGGGGGACCCGGGGCTCGACGAGGACCTCGGCGGGACCGGGAAGCAGGGGTGATGGGAGCCCTCATCGATCTGTCCCTCCCCCTGGCGGGGGGCGAGTCCGATTGGCGATTCTCCTTCCCCGCGATGGGGACGCGCATCGATGTTGCGGGCCGGGGCGGTGATCCCGCCGCGATCGCCCGCGACTCCTGCGCGCTCGTCGCCGAACTGGAATCCCTGTGGTCCGTCTTCCGCAGTGATTCGGATGTCTCCCGCATCAATGCGAGTACCGACTGGTGCCCGGTGGACCGGCGCAGCGACGCGCTCCTCCGTGACGCCGTGGAGCTGTCGGAGGCGAGCGGCGGCGCCTTCTCGCCCCTGGTCGGAGCGCTCGTCGAGCTCTGGGGCCTCAAAGGAGCGCGGAGCCCCGGGGCCGGGGGCGCCCGGCCCGCGCCGACGCCCTCGGATGAGGAGGTCGAGCGGGCCGTGCGGGCCTGCGATCCCTCGCGTCTTCACAGGGATTCGAGGGGGCGTTGGCGCATCGCCGGGGATGAGGGGCCGCGGCCCCGCCTCGATCTGGGCGGCATCGCGAAGGGGGAGACGGCTGATCGTCTCCGGGACGCGGCGGCGAGTGCGGGCGCGGAGGGGGTCCTCGTCTCCGTGGGCACCTCCTCGATCGCGGTTCACGGCTCGCGCAGGGACGGGTCCGCCTGGCGCGTGGGCCTGCGCGATCCCGAAGGGCCCGAGGATTCATGGGGCAGTCGTGTCGATCTCGCCCGGGGCTCCCTGTCCACTTCGGGAGCCCTGCTCCCCGGTGCCGCCTCCCCCTTCGCCCGGCACATCCTCGATCCGCGCTCGGGGCGTTTCGCGTCTTCGGGGATCCGCCAGGCGACGGTGATGTGCGCCTCGGGGGTTCTGGCGGAGGCGCTCTCGACGGCCCTCGTCGTCGGGGGCGCCGATTGCGTCGATGAGGAGGCGGTCCGCCGCTGGGCGCAGGAGCGGGGGGTCGGGCGCGGATGGGAGTTCGTCCTCATGACCTCCGAAGGCCCCGTACGCTCCGGCGGGGCGCCTTGGGCTCCTCGGAGCGACTGATGCCCCTGAGCCGAGGGCGGGGTCGGCGGGGCCGAGGGGGGAGATTGTTTATCAAGGATTAGAAAACAAAGTGTAGTCTTACCTTCGTGATGCTCTCGAAGTGCCCCAGGAACAGCCACGGCCGTCTCGTGCGGATCGACGTCGACCCCGCGCACAGGCTCCGCCTCCAGGAACTCGGACTGCGACCGGGCACGGAGTTCTACCTCGCCAACCGCGCCGCCTTCGGCGGCGTCGTCCTCAACATCGCCGGCACCCGCGTCGCGGTCGATGCGCGCTCCGCGAAGCGCATCGACGTGGAGGTCGCCGCATGAGCTGCCCGAAATGCGCACCCTCATCGGCCCCGTCCGCCGTGGCGAACCCGGTGCCCGAAGAGCACGCAGAACGCCTCAGGGTCGATCCGACGATCGTCCTCGTCGGCAACCCGAACGTCGGCAAGTCGACCCTCTTCAACCTCGTCACCGGCGCCCGCCAGGCCGTCGTCAACGCGCCCGGCACGACCGTCGAGGTCATGGCCGGCGCATGGACCGCCGTCGGCGCCCGCATCCTCGACCTGCCCGGCACCTACTCCCTCATCGCGAACTCCCTCGACGAGCAGGTCGTCGTCGACACCCTCGCCGGAGCGCCCGGATCCTTCACCGACCCCGCTCGGGGCCGGGGCATCGACCTCGTCCTCGTCCTCCTCGATGCGACGGCCCTCACGCGCTCGCTCTACCTGCTCGCGCAGGTCGCGCGCACGGGCCGCCCCGTCGCCGCAGTCGTCACCCTCTCCGACGTCACCGCCCACGAGGGCGAGACGACCGATGTCGCCTCGCTCGGCCGCGCCCTCGGCGTCCCCGTCATGGCGATCGACCCCCGCTCGCACAAGGGCCTTGACGCCCTTGAAGACATGGTCCGCGCCGCCCTGCGGACGCGGCCGCGCGTCGCGGGCATCGAGCCCGATCCCGCGGCCCCCGGGTACAGCGCGACCGCCGCCCTCGGCGCCCTCGAGATGGCGCAGGAGGAGCGCGGCGCCGACGAGGCCCTCGACCCCGAATGCGGCTGCGGGCGCGGCCTCGACTGCCTCATGCGCGAGCCCGCCCCCGATTCCTCGGCCGCGGCCGCCGCGGCGAAGATGCGCGAGAAGGATCCCCTCGCCGTGGCCGACGACCTCTTCGCCTGGGTCGAGGAGGTCGAGGCGGACGCCTTCGGCGCGCGCGCCGATCAGGCGAAGCCGTCGCGATCGGACAGGATCGATCGGCTCCTCCTCCATCCGGTCGTGGGGATCCCCGTGTTCTTCGCGCTCATGTGGTTCCTCTTCAAAGTCGCGGGCGAATGGGTCGGGCCCGTCCAGGACTTCTTCGATGCGCTCTTCACCTCCGAGGACCCGGGGGCCGTCTCCCTCGCCAACCTCATCAACGCCGGCCTTGCGGCCCTCGGCTGGCAGGGGACCTGGCTCCACGGGCTCCTCGTCGGGGGGCTCGCGACCGGCCTCGGCGTCGTCGCCTCCTTCCTCCCGCTGATGTTCGTCATCTTCCTCCTCATCTCGATCCTCGAGGACTCCGGGTACATGGCCCGCGCGGCCTTCCTCGGCGACCGGGTGATGCGGGCGATCGGGCTCGACGGGCGCGTCATCATGCCGCTCATCATGGGCTTCGGCTGCAACCTCCCCTCCCTCGCCGCGGTGCGCACCCTGTCGAACGCGCGCCAGCGCCTCATCACGGTGCTCATCACCCCCTACACCTCCTGCGCCGCGCGGCTCACGATCTACCTCATGATCGCCAGGATCTTCTTCCCCGCTCATGCGGGGACGGTGATCTTCGCGATGTACGTCCTGTCGATCCTGCTCGTCATCATCGCGGCCCTCGTCCTGCGCCCCTTCCTCAACAGGAACGCGAGCGAGGCCCCCCTCATGCTCGTCCTGCCCGCCTATCAGATGCCGCGACTGCTCGTCACTCTCAAATCCACGTGGCTGCGCGCCTGGGCCTTCGTCAAGGGCGCGGGCAAGGTGATCGTCCTCATGACCCTCGTCGTGTGGCTCATGTCGGCGATCCCCGTCGCGGGCGGCTACTCCTTCGCCGATGAGGAACTCCCGATGGAGGACTCCGTTTACGGAGCGACCGCCCAGCTGCTCGTCCCCGCCTTCGAACCGGCGGGCTTCGGGGACTGGCACATGACGGGCGCCCTCATGACGGGCTTCGTCGCCAAGGAGACCCTGATCTCCTCGATCGTCACCTCCTACAACCTCGACCCGGCGACGGCGGGCGATGCGGAGGAGGGCGGCTCCGACCTCGGCTCGCTCCCCGAACTCATCACCTCTACCTTCCAAGGCACGGCGGGGGACGCCGCGCCCCTGGCGGCCTTCGCCTTCATGGTCTTCGTGCTCGCCTACACGCCCTGCCTCGCGACCGTCGCCGAGCAGGCGCGACAGGTCGGCGGGCGGATCACCGCGAGTGCCGTCGGCGTGCAGCTGGTGGCGGCCTGGCTGTTGGCGGTCGCGATCTTCCAGATCGGAAGACTCTTCCTGTGAAGCTGCTGGGGCGCGGGCGGGGCGCGTCCTCGGGGAGCGCGCGGCAGCTGCCCGCGCCGCGTCCCATCGGGGCGCGTCAGCGCCTGTTCCTCGCCTTGAGCCGAGGGGCGACGGTGAACGCAGCGGCCGCTGAGGCGGGGGTGCCCGCTCAGATGGCGGCGCTCATGGTCGATGAGATGCAGCGTCAGGGGCTGCTCGGCAGGGCCGAGAGCCTGTGCGCCTCGGGATTGGGCGCCTGCGGCGGAGGCGCGGGGGAGGAGGCGCGCCTGCATTGCGCGGGGTGCCCGCTCCTGCCCGTCGGCTTCGCGAGTCGGTGACCCGGAGGGCGCGCGCATCGCTCAGGAGGCGTGTGCGCGGAGGGCGCGCGCCGAGGGCGGTCCGGGCTGAACGGATGGGCGAGTCCGCCGCGCATTCTTGCGAGAGGTAACAATTTGGGACCGAAGTCCCACCTTTGCGAAAGTGGGACCTAAGTCTCATTTATGGTGGCCGAGTCCCCGTCCCTTCCTCAAGGCAGCCCGAAGGAGTGCAGCCATGAGCGTTCCCATCACGCACGCATCGACATCAACGCCACGCGCCCTCGACGAAGAAGCGCCCAAGGCGAGTCAGTGGAGGCGGCAGGTCATCGGCATCGTCGGCGGCCTCGCCCTGGCCCTCCTCGCCTTCTTCCTCTTCCCCGCCTCGGGCGTCGATCAGGTCAATGAAGTCGCCGCCGCTTCGGCGGGCGAAGACTTCGTCCCCTTCACCGACCTCGGTCTGCGGGTCGTCGTCTTCGCGGCGGTCCTCCTCGGAGTCTGGTGGATGACCGAAGCGATCCCCCTCGCCGCCACGGCGCTCCTCCCGCTCGTCATCTTCCCGGCCTTCCAGGTGGCGAGCTTCAAAGAAGTCGCCGCCCCCTACGCCTCGGACACGATCTTCCTCTTCATGGGCGGATTCATGCTCGCCCTCGCGATGCAGAAGTGGAACCTCCACCGCAGGATCGCCCTCGGGGTCGTCCTCCTCGTCGGCGCCCAGCCCAGGCGCCTCGTCCTCGGATTCATGATCGCGACGGGCTTCGTCTCCATGTGGGTCTCCAACACGGCCACCGCGGTCGTCATGCTCCCGATCGGCCTGTCCGTCCTCAACCTCGTCGCCGGACTCGTCGGCGGGATCGAGAAGGTGAAGAAGTTCGCGACCGGCCTCATGCTCGGCATCGCCTATGCGGCCTCGATCGGCTCGGTCGCCACCATCATCGGCACCCCTCCGAACGCCCTCCTCGTCGCGACTCTCTCGGAGAACTACGGGATCGACATCGGCTTCGGCCAGTGGATGCTCGTCGGCGCCCCGCTCGCCATCGTCTTCATGGCCTTCGCGTGGTGGCTCATGGTCTACGTCCTCTTCCGGCCCGAGATCTCCGAGATCCCGGGCGGGCGCGAACTCATCGAGGGCCAGTGGAGGGAACTCGGCCGGATGAGCCGAGGTGAAGTCATCGTCGCCGTGGTCTTCGTCGTCGCCGCGCTGTCCTGGGTCTTCGTCCCGATCGTCCTCGACTTCACCGGATCCGAACTCAACATCTCCGACTCCCTCATCGCGATGGTCACCGCCGCAGTCCTCTTCCTCATCCCCGCCGACTTCCGAACGGGCACGAGGATCCTCGACTGGAAGACCGCGAACGACCTCCCCTGGGACGTCCTCCTCCTCTTCGGCGGCGGCCTCTCCCTCTCCGCGATGTTCTCCAAGCTCGGACTCTCCCTCTGGATCGGCGAGCAGGCGAAGGGGCTGGGCGTCTTCCCGATCGTCGTCATCATCGCCGCGGTCGCGGCGCTCGTCATCTTCCTCACCGAGCTCACCTCGAACACTGCGACGGCCGCGGCCTTCCTCCCGATCATGGGCGGGGTCGCCACGGGAATCGGCATCACCTCGGACAATCCCATGAACGTCATGCTGCTCGTCGTCCCCGTGGCGCTGGCCGCGACCTTCGCCTTCATGCTCCCGGTGGCCACCCCGCCGAACGCGGTCGCCTACGGCTCCGGCTACATCAAGATCGGCGACATGGCGAAGACCGGCCTGTGGCTCAACCTCGGGGGCATCGTCCTCATCACCCTCGCCGTGTACTTCATCGGCGTTCCCGTCTTCGGGCTCACCCTCTGAGGGGAGGGCTTCGAAGGGACCCGGATCCCGGAATGAAGGCGATGCGGGTGGGCGGGTCGAGCGCTGCGGCGAGCAGACATT